>JAISZZ010000068.1 GCA_031284385.1 Treponema sp. | reverse complement strand
TAGACAACAGCGTTGCTTTAAACTTTTATAAAAAAGTGGAATTGCGTCCTTTTAAGGAAAGGCTGCATGAATATTTATAGGCTTTACGCCAATTAATTTTTTGGAGGAATTTTTATGAGCAAAAATAATTTAGAGAAAAAAGAACCACTGCCGGCGGGGCAGTTATTCTTGGGCGGTGAAGGCGCGTCTTTTAGCGGATTTATTGAGTTTTGTAAACGGAATATGCCGCTGGTAATCTCGGTTACACTGGCTGTGCTTTTTGTGTACGGTGTATTCTTATTTAATATTTCTGTTATTGGTGAGGCAATTCTTCGTTTTGCCGCATCGCATAACCCGATAGAATTTTTGAGGTCATCTGACTATACAATAGAAACCGATATTTTAGGGGTCAAACGTTGGACAATTTGGTTGTTCTCGAATTTATTTCTTATAAAAGAATCTGGAGTTTATGCGTGTAATTTTATTGCCATTGTGTCAATTTGGACATTCTCCATGCTGTTCTGTTATTTTATTGCCGTTTTTACAAAAAATACGAATCGGCGTAACGGTTTTATTCCGCTTGCACTTGCAGTATTGACATATCCTGTTTGGCCGATGAACTTTCCCAACTTATACATGGTACGTATAAATATGATATTTATTGCCGTCATGCTGATAGCCATTTATTTGTTTTATGCCGGGTTTTTATCCGGCAATAAAACATATCTTGTTATAAGTTTTGTGTTGACTGTTCTTTGTTTTGGTTCTTATCAGCCATTTCTCCCGCTCTTTCTTTGCATCGTTTTTATTTTTTTCATACTACTTCAGGAAAATTCAAATTTACAGCCAAAAGAATACGGACTTCTTTGCATAAAGCTGTTTTTATTCTTTCTGGCCGCGTTTATACTCAGTTTTATTATTGGCCGTATAGTTCAATCCGCACTCAATGTTCCAAACGGCAGCTATGTAACAGGAATTATGGTATGGAATAAGGCATCGCTTACATCTGTAATAGCTAATATACTCGGACTGGGATATTTTACAACCATAGGCATGATTCCGTTTGTTCATACATTGTTTACGCCATTGATGGAAACAATGTATGGAAGCAGCGTAGGGCCTTACGGAAAATCAATTGTAGAAAATGTACTGCTGTATTCACGAACTACAGGAAACATTCTTTTGCTCCCTGCCGGCATTACTTTTATTGTGTTTATCTTTATAAATGCTAAAAAATATATTCCCAAAAGCAGGCGGCTTCTGTACATTCTTGCCGGTTTTGGCGTACCTCTTTCCATATTTTTTCTTGTAATAGTTAGCGGCGAAGTGCGCGGTTTAAGGATATTGTACAGTCTACCTTTTGCATCGGCTTTTATGTTCTATTATGTTTCACGCGGGCAAAAAACAATTTTGCGGCGGCTGTTCTATTGCCTGATTCTTGCCGTATCATTTTATCAGGCGCAAGTTTCACAAAATATATTTGAAGGAATTGTCCGTACATCTGAATATGATACAATTGCCGCTTTTGATATAAACAGCCGCGTATCCAAAGTTATGGAAGATGGTGAAAAACTTCCGCTTGCTTTTATCGGAAACAAGCATACATTTGAAAAGCAAATTTTCCCGGCCTTTGATATAACTGCCCGCTCCCCATTCGAAAGATGGTCACTAGACGATATGCCTTATCAGACAAACATGGTCATACCCTTTATGAATTTGTTTGGCTTTAATTACGACATACCCGCTAATGAACAGATAAAGGAAGCCTACGAAGCGTCTTTCGATATGCCCGCGTATCCGGCGGCAGGCTGCGTAAAAAAACTGGACGGCGTGATAGTGGTCAAAATGGGCGAGTAGCGGTTGTCCAGGTATGAGGATACGAATACGGATAAATGACTCATGCCGGGCAGGGATAATAGATGAACCTCCCTGCCGCAGAGCGGCAGGGTATTAAACCCTCACTGCGAATAAAAACAGCAAAGTGCGGCGTTTTGTACAACATTTTCTACTATCATCAATTAGGCTAAAACCATAAGGACCTTATGCCAGGGCCATTCACATTTCCATACTCAAAGCTAGTATATTTAGTTACTGCTATTCCAATATACTGCATTCGATGCCGCCGCCGGACAAGGCAGGCAGCGGCATCGAATGTGCGAATTGTTTATATAAAGTAGTTGCGGGTGAGTTATCGCGATGTTACGATAAATATATGCAAAGAGTTATTAAAGTCAGCGAATTTTTGTATTAGCTAAAAGTTTTTGCTGCGACTTGTGATAGAATCAATAAGGTTCTTGAACAAGTCCAATATTTGTTGAGGAGGAGAATAATGGCGATAAAAGAAATACAGACAACTTGTTGTTACTGCGGCGCGGGCTGTCAGATATTGTTTACCGTTGATAAGGACGCAAACAAGATACTGGACGTTCATCCGGTACAGGGCAGAACAAATGACGGCAAGGCTTGTTTGAAGGGCTGGTACGGGTGGGATTATCTAAACGATCCGCAAATTCTTACAAAACGTCTGCGTGAGCCTATGATTCGCAGAGGCGGCAAGAAATCGCCGTTGGAAGTCGTTAGCTGGGACGAAGCTATCAAATTTGTGGCGGACAACTTCAAAAAGATAAAGGAAAAGTGGGGGCCGGGCTCGTTCCTTGCCGCCGCTTCCGCCCGCGGGCCGGGTAACGAGGCCGGATACATAACTCAAAAGTTTGCCCGCGCCGTCATGGGTACGAATAACATCGACCACTGTGCTCGCATCTGTCACGCGGCATCTGTCGCCGGCTCAAGGCAGACTATAGGCGAGGGCGCGATGTCGCTATCCATACCTGAGATCGAGGATGCCGAGGTTATCTTCAACATAGGTTATAACGCCGCCGCCTCTCATCCAATCGTGGCGCGGCGCATCGTTCGCGCCAAGGAAAAGGGCTGTTTCATCATTTGCGCCGACCCGCGTATCACGGAAACTGCCCGCATATCAGACCTCCATCTACAACTCAAAGGCGGTACAAATGTGGCGCTGGTAAACGCTCTCGCCAATGTTATCATCAGCGAAGACTTAATGGACAAGGAATTCGTAAAAGAGCATACGAAGGGCTTTGACGAGTTCTGGGGCATTGTCAAGGATTACACGCCTGAATACGCGGAGGGCATCACCGGAATTTCTGCGGAGAATATACGCTTTACCGCACGGAAGTACGCAAGTTCCAAACATTCCGTGATTCTGTGGGGTATGGGCATAACTCAATTTTCACAGGGTGTCGAGGCTGTAAAGTGTCTCTGTAGTCTAGCGATGCTTACCGGCAACTTTGGGCATTATGCCTGCGGTACGGGGCCGGTGCGGGGTCAGAACAACGTGCAGGGCACCTGCGACATGGGCGACCTCCCCGATGTCTACCCTGGTTATCAGAGCGTTACGGACCCGGAAATCAGGGCGAAATTCGAAAAGGCTTGGGGAGTGAAACTTGACGGCAAAGTTGGTATTCAGCTTACCCGTGTGCCGGAATTCGTTCAACATCAGAGCGATCCGGCCAAACGGTTCCATGCCTACTATATCACGGGCGAGGATCCCTGCCAGAGCGATCCCGACCTTGAGGAGATTCGCGAATCGCTCGATATGATAGACTTCGTCGTGGTTCAGGATATTTTCTGGAACAAGACTTGCGAACACGCAGACGCGATACTGCCGGCTACAGCGTGGGGCGAGCATGAAGGTGTATATACGAGTTCGGACCGTGGTTTTCAGCGTGTACGCAAGGTTTTGGAGCCGGTTGGCAATGTCAAGCCGGATTGGGAAATCACCTGCCTGATTGCCGCCGCGATGGGCTACAAGATGCATTACAACAACACGGAGGAAATCTGGAACGAAATGATAGACCTCTGTCCAAAATTCACGGGGGCGACCTACGAAAAGATAGAACGGCTGGGAAGCGTTCAATGGCCGTGCTGGGACAAGGGGCCGCAGGATACAGGCACGATGTTCCTGCACTCAGGCGGAAAGTTCGCTACGCCGGACGGTATCGGTATTCTGAAAACTTCGCCATACCATCCGCCTACAGAGGTTGAAAACGGCGAGTATCCGCTGACGCTCTGTACGGTGCGTGAAGTGGGGCACTATTCCGTCCGCACGATGACGGGCAACTGCCGGCTTCTCCGCAACCTTGAGGACGAACCGGGCTGGGTGGAAATGTCCCACGAACAGGCCGGGCAGCTCGGCGTAAACGAAGGCGACATCGTAAAAATCGTCTCGAAACGCGGCTACGCTTACACACGCGCCAAGCCGACAGAGCGTGTCAAGACCGGCGCGGTATACATGACCTACCAATGGTGGATAGGCGCCTGCAACGAGTTGACTATCTCATCATTGGATCCGACGAGCCGGACGCCGGAATACAAATACTGCGCCGCCCGCATAGAAAAGCTCGCCGACCAAAAGTGGGCGGAAGAAGAAGTTAAACGGCGCTATGCGGATATACGGAAGCGTATGCACATCGGGAAAGAGGGGGTACCGGCATGAATCAGTTTGTAAAAGCAACGCCTTTGCGCTGTATAGGATGCAGAACTTGCATGATTGCCTGTGTGGTGGCTCACGAGGGTAAGCGTATTTTTGAGATTGATCCCGACGCTTATTCGTTCAATCCCCGTCTTTTTATGGTAAAAACGGCCAACTTGAGCGCGCCGGTGCAGTGCCGGCACTGTGAAAATCCGGCCTGCAAACAGGCTTGTACATCGGGCGCTATCAGTATCAAGGATAATGTTGTTCAGATTGACGCTAAAAAGTGTATAGGCTGCAAGAACTGCGTGATAGCGTGTCCATTTGGCGCAGTTGAGATTGTCGAAACGGCGGAAGTTGCCAACGACGGCACGGCGAAAAAGATTGCAAATAAGTGCGACCTTTGCGCCGGCATCGCCAGCAAGCCGTCCTGTGTCAGGGTGTGTCCAACTGAGGCTCTCAGTCTTGTAACTGAAGATTCCTTTGCGGACAGCATCGCAAATAAACGCCGCAAAGCTCTGGAAAGTAATTTGTAGACTCGTAATGAAATAACATGGCCAAATGGTCATGTTATTTCATTATAGTTCCTTACCCGATAGAGCCTCTGGAAGAGGCTCACTTGAGCTGCGGCAAGCGTACAAACAAGTTTGTGCCGGGGTATTAAACCAGATATGGCAGAATAAAACATTCTAGCTATGCAATCAAAAATAACGAACCGGCCTCACATAAAGCTGTAAAGCGTAATCGTTTGTAGCGCAAAAATTCCACGTATCGCCCGTATGTGTTATTAACTCAGGCTCAAACCTGAACTTCATTACACCTTCAACATCATAAGTCTCGCTTCGTTCATGGGGATTTAAATGAAGGAAATCCCAATCGTCGAATTCTGTCCACCACTGTGTTTGCTGCCATAAAACGCTGTCTGAACACCAATACTGTTCATTCAGTTTAAAATTATAACCGGAATAGTTACCGTCATTTTTTATCATTTCAAATACGCCGCTGGTTGGCAACACCCAGTCTTTATAGCCGTTTAACGTATATTCCGTACAAAAAACCGCCGCTCCTTCTATTTCAACAATATCACCGCCCATAGAATTATTATATTCTTTCAAAATATATTGTGTGTTTTCCATCGAGTCGTATATTGTGCTAAAATATTCCGTGTTTCGTATGCTGCCAAAATGTAGTTTACCGTCATTTGGTCCAATGTCATTTGGCGCCAATTCTATATATGTAAAACCATAGTATAGATTCGTATGCTCATTACCCACATACACAATCCAGCCGCCCGCCGGTCCCCTGCCGCCTTTGTAATATGTTTTTATAATACTTCCGTCAACGTCAGTTTTGTTCGCGTCTTTTACGACAACATCACTTATTACAGCCGGATTATAGCCAGCCAGCGCAACTTTGATTGAATACGACCCATTGGCAACACCATAAATTGTATACCTGCCGCCTGAATTGGCAATTACGCTGTTTCCATATTTCGCGCTGCCGGAATAAAGTTGAATTTCCGCGCCGTCCGCATAGCCGCCTTCACGTGAAGCTATTACTCCGCTTATAAAATATAGGCGGGATTCCGTTTCGGATGACAACGGTTCTATGGCTAT
>JAISZZ010000047.1 GCA_031284385.1 Treponema sp. | reverse complement strand
GGACATACAGAATGCCGCAAAACGCTTTGTAATGGGAAACTTCAGGCGGACGCCCTTTTCCACGATAACTTGCCTGTATAAGGGGCAACACCAGTTCCGTGAACTTCTCTTCGCTTAGTGGGTATAGCCGCTCTTCCCTCTC
Organism: Treponema sp.; assembly: GCA_031284385.1. The sequence goes on along the minus strand of JAISZZ010000047.1, from coordinate 6,696 downwards.
CATCTTTCTTATCCTCCCTTATCCTTTTTATCCTCCTTTGCCAGTTTTGTCTAGCTTTGCTAACAGTGCCTAGGGGCCGAAAACAGCGCTTGGCATACGCGGCTGATAGCGGGTTTAAATACGCGGGTATGTTGTCAGTTGTTGTCCCTGATGTTTGCCAGGTCTTCAATGATTCTTATATGAGGGGGGCGCTGTTTCCATACCGCCTTCGGCACATCGGGGCTTTCCTGTCGCGCCCCCCTCGCTACAGCCCCGTGTTGCGGGTCTTCCGCTGCCCCCCAATCCGAGGCATACGCCCCACCGCGTGGAGTTTGCGTTTAAGCAAGCCGTAGGCTTGCGGCGCAAACTCCTAAGCTCAACGCGAAGTGTTGAGCCGGCGACACGGGAACCCTCCCTATAATTCGCTGAAATTTATTCACTGATTACACGGATTATGAAGCGATTTGTAAAATTGATGAACATGATTAACAAGTGGCTTGTATTTAACAGTGGTTTATGATAGGATAAACGATAGAGAGGTTGTGCATGAAAATAGGCCGCGGGATAGATGAAACAGGTAAATTTGTAGTACATTTAACAAAATTTGAAACGTCAATGCCGGCTGCCGGCGGGGAAACCGCTGCCGGTCCGTCTTTTGAATTTCATATTTGTAACGAGGCGCGTATCGAACATGGCCTTGATAGTGACCTTTTTACGCTTACAGGCAACGTAATTTTTGTCAATTTTTATGTGGTGCGTGAATTGGCGGCGAAATTGAATGGCAAACGCGACCTAAAAAAACATCCGGAAAGGGCGATAAGCGCCGGTAAGCTGAATGCGATGGGTCTGATTGACGAGATACTTCATTTCATCGTTGGTCTTTACCGCCGGCAGGTACAGCCGGATTTGTTTGAAAAAGCTATTACGCGGCTGGAAACCCGCTTAGGACAGGAGAAAATTGCGTTTTTACTGGAAACTTTTTGCACGGTTTTTCCACCGAAAGCCGTTTATGCCGGTAAAATGACCGTTCAGGATTACCTTAAATCAAGCGAAGGCGATATAAGCTGCCGTTCTATGGCTCTCGAAGAATTGCTTCTGCTTACAATCGCAAATCTAAATCCTGCGTTCAAGCCGTTTTTATTTCTGTTTGATGACGCGCCGCTTGAGGCGAAAACGATTTACAATAAAGCGATAGAAGAATTGCGCGTTTTCCTTGCCGAATGTCCGGTTTTCGGGCCTAACGGGCAGAGTCTTTGGGACATACTCCGCGCTCCGGCGATTGCTTGCCCTGATTCACTTGAAGGGCAGCTTAAATGGATGCGGGAACATTGGGGGCTTTTGCTGTCAAATTTTATGTCGCGTCTACTTACCGGTCTCGACGTGATAACCGAAGAAGAAAAGCCGCGCTGGAACGGCGCTCCCGGCCCGACTGAGGTTTACAACTATGGATACTTGCAGAATGAGTATGAAAAATTCAGTCAGGATTTGGAATGGATGCCGCGTACCGTTCTGATGGCAAAAAGTACGCTTGTTTGGCTATGGCAGATCAGCCAAAAATATGACCGTCCCATAAAAAAGCTGGATGAAATACCGGATGAGGAACTTGATGAGCTTTCCGCCCGTGGTTTTACAGGGCTTTGGCTCATAGGTCTATGGGAAAGAAGCGCGGCCTCGCGGACGATAAAACAATGGAAGGGCAATCCTGAAGCGGCGGCGAGCGCGTACAGTCTGTACGATTACGATATTTCACAGGAACTTGGTGGATGGGAAGCGCTATGCAATCTCCGCGACCGCTGTATGCGGCGTGGTATCAGACTTGGAAGCGATATGGTGCCAAACCATACCGGTATCGACTCAAGGTGGATATTTGAACATCCTGACCGGTTTCTTCAACTTGACCACCCGCCTTACCCCCAATATGTATACAACAGTGGCAACCTTTCAAACCACCCTGATATAGTGGTTCAGATTGAGGATCATTATTACGATAACTCTGATTGCGCCGTTGTCTTTCATCATTATGACAGGCGTTCTGACCGTCACCGCTACATATATCACGGGAATGATGGTACATCGATGCCGTGGAATGACACGGCGCAAATAGATTTTCTGAACAACGAGGCGCGTGAAGCCGTTATCCGTACGATAATAGGCGTGTGCAAGCAATTTTCGATAGTGCGTTTTGACGCGGCGATGACGCTGGCGAAGCGCCATATTCAACGTCTGTGGTATCCCGAACCCGGTCATGGCGGCGATATCGCCAGCCGCGCCGAATACGCGATTTCCACCGATGAGTTCAACAAGCGTATACCCAACGAATTTTGGCGTGAAGTTGTCGATCGGTGCGCCGCCGAAGCGCCGAATACGCTGTTGCTGGCCGAGGCTTTTTGGATGATGGAAGGGTACTTCGTCCGGACGCTTGGAATGCACCGTGTTTACAATTCCGCGTTTATGAATATGCTCAAAAAAGAAGAAAACCAAAAGTACCGCGACACGATAAAAAACACACTCGCTTTTGAACCGGAAATCCTGAAACGTTTTGTAAACTTTATGAATAATCCTGATGAAGATACCGCAGTCGCGCAATTCGGCAAGGGAGACAAATACTTCGGTATATGTACGCTGATGATTACGATGCCGGGTTTGCCTATGTTCGGACACGGTCAGATTGAAGGCTTTGAAGAAAAATATGGCATGGAATACCGCCGCGCATACAGGGACGAAGAACCAGATATTTCGCTGGTAGAACGGCACGAGCGGGAAATATTCCCGCTGATGAAACGGCGCATACTGTTTTCCGGTAGTGTATATTTCCGCCTGTTCGATTTATGGATGGACAGCGTTGTAAACGAAAATGTTTTTGCGTACACAAACCGGCTTGGTAACGATAGGACGCTTGTTTTATATAACAATTCTTACTACGAAGCGTCGGGCTGGATAAATGGCAGTTCTGTCGCTATTCCTCAGAAAGAGGGCGGGTCAAGGCAGGATAATCTAGCGGAATCGCTGTTGTTGCGGAACGATCCGCATTACTTCGTATTTTTACGCGAAATGCGCCGTAATCAGTGGTTTATCCGTTCTAGTAAAGAGATATTTGAACGCGGGCTTTTTGTACACCTGTCAGGATACGAGGCTCAGGTTTATTTAGACATATACGAGGTGGAGGACGGCGATTTTTCGACATGGGCGCGCCTTCACGCTGAATTAAATGGGGCGGGAATGAAAGACCCCAAGGAGGCTTTGGAAGATATGTTATTGGATGAAATTTTTGGACCTTTTTGCGATCTATTCAAATTGGAATGTGTTGAAGATGCCAGAAAAATCTTTTCAGGCGGTGCGAATGCTTTGGGCGCGGAAACATTGAAAGCTGTTGAAAAATTTGTCGAAGTGGCAAAGGAATTCCGCAAGGAAGTGGCATACGACCCGTTTGCTGGAGATAAAAAGAGCGACCCATCTATCAATGCCAAAAGCGTGGTCACGGAATGGGAAAAAAACCTGCGCGACTACGCAAAATTTTTTAAGGATGCGAAAGTGCTTGGCGGAAAAGATAAATTTGTGGCAAGCCTATACGACAGATTCATTAACGGATTACAGCTTAACGCATTTGTTTACGGTTATTCTGTTCTTGGTCTCTGCCTGCAAATTGCCGGAAAGAATGCCGGTGGCGCGGAAGCGGTAACTTTGTTCGAATTTTGGCATTTTGACAGAAAGATGAGGGAATGTTTTGAAAGGCTTGGTATAGACGGACATTCCGCCTACCGTTTCATCGAGACGGCTAAAGCGTTCATGCGCCGCATGGTGAAAGGTAAAACTGGTTTTAAGGCGGAATGGGAAAAAGACGACTCCGCTGCTGTAACCGCATTATCGATAATAAATAATAATCATGATTCCGAAGATTTGCGCCGCTTGATCGGGGTGAACGAATGGGACGGCGTGGAATGGTTTAATAAAGAATCCTTTGAAGAAGTCTTGTTCTACACTGCGCTTATTGCCGCCTTCTACGCGGATATAAATTCCATTTTAACGGTGGTTAAAGAACTTTCTGGTGCGGAGTTAAAATCGGAATACAGGATGGAAAATCTAATCAAGGCACTTGGCGGTGACTCCGGCGCAAAAAAAGCCGCAAAATCTGCCGCCGCCCCCAAAGTGGCAAAAACCAGCGATTCGGACGGGAAAACAGCCACGCCCAAATCATCTACGGCAAAATCTGAAAAACCGGTGGCGAAAAAAACTACTGGAGCGAAGAAAAAAAGTTAGTACAGCATTGATTTATGCGAGTACACATTCGCATAAATCAGCGCTTTCTTAGCGGCTTAGTTTTCTAAAATTATTATTTCTACGCGCCGGTTTTTTCTGCGGCCGGCTTCGGTGTTGTTATCGGCTATCGGATTTTTCGATCCATAGCCGCGGGCAATTATTCTTCCGGGATCGCGAACCCCGTGTTCGATAAAATAGGCGGCTACTCTTGCGGCACGTTCTTGCGAAAGCTGCGTCCGCGACTCTTCCGTACCGCCGGCTTTAGCGGCGTGACCTCCGATCATTATATCGCGGTCAGGGTATTTTCGTAACAGCTCGCCTATTTTCTCAAGTTTTTTTTCCTCTCCATCCACAAGAATGGCGGTTTCAGGCTCAAACATTATATCTTCAAGATTGATTTTAACGCCTTCCTTGACAACTTTAACTTCCGCGCCATCTATTCCTTCATCGGCCATATCCCGTAGAATGTCATTTGCGACCGCGTTTTTGTCCATATAAGACGATTCCATAATTTCGGCTTCCGCTTTCCCTTTAAACTCATATACATCGCCATCCGGCATTTCAAATTTCAATTTGAAGTCTTCTTCTGCGCCCACAGGTTGCCCCAATTCGCTGTCCCAGTAAACAATCTGCGAAGATTCCCCTGTTACGCGCATTTTTCCCCGTAGACTATATCCTTGATTCATTATATCAAGCGGAGCATCCTCCAGAAAATTTGCCTGCCTGTCATCCACAGTATACGCGATGGAAATGGCCTTACGGAGTTTACCGCGCCATTCACGCTCGCCCAAAAAAGTATACTTCGCGGTAAACGGCAAGCGGTAAAGCTCATTTATCGCAAAAACAGGCCCTAAATCATGTGCCTCGTAACCGTCAGCTTCCCAGCTATCCCCTGTCTTTAGCTGGCGGTCAGGGAAAACCGGCACATTACGGACGGTGGGCATCACATATTTGTTCTCGATTGTGATTTTTCCGCTACCGTCCCTGCCGAAAACGGAATCATACTCCTCCGTCCATTGAAAATTCTTTGTCTTGCCGTCTTCACTTTCACGTTCTTCGGCCAGTTGAAACAGCGCCTTGTGAATGGCGATACCGTTTTTTTCATCGATTACTTCACTTGACATCTTGTTCAGTATCCGTGCGCTATGCAGAAATTGGCCGTTCATAAAGACATCTTCCCGCGAGGTGGAAATAGTTTTGAACTTATCGCCGGTTTTATGCTTAAAAATAAATTCTTCCGGCCAGAGGGGTATCGCCGAAAACGCTATAACAATAATCAAAAAAAGCCTCAACACGGCGTTTAACTTGAAGTTTTTTATAAAAAGTTGATTCATTTTATATTCTATATCGACATAAATTACACATTTGGATACACTGACTACTATGATGCAGTATAGAAAGGATGAAAAATCCGGTAATTCTCTTTCAGTGCTGGGTTTTGGCTGTATGCGCTTTCCCCGCGCTTTTGGCGTTATTGATATGAAAAAAACTTCTGCCATGGTTCTTAATGCCGTCCAAAGCGGCGTTAATTATTTTGATACGGCATGGATGTATCCCGGAAGCGAAGAAGCTCTAGGTTCAGCCCTTGTCGAACATGATTTGCGGGGAAAAGTGTATATAGCATCTAAACTTCCTATAATGGTCTGTCAAAAAACTGAAGATTTTGATAAATACTTTTCACAGACATTGCGGCGTTTAAAAACGGATCATATTGATTACTATCTGATGCATATGTTGACCGACATCAATTCATGGGAAAGACTGAAAAATTTACAAATTATAAAGTGGATAAAAGAAAAGAAGGCAAGCGGCGCTATACGACAAATAGGATTTTCTTTTCACGGCGGACGCGATGAGTTTTTTGCGATTCTCGCCGCTTATGATTGGGAATTTTGCCAGATTCAGTACAATTATTCGGATGAAAACTATCAGGCAGGATGCGCCGGTCTTAAAGCCGCCGCCGGAAAAGGGCTTCCCATTATAATAATGGAACCGCTGTTGGGCGGAAAACTCATAAACGGGCTGCCAAAAGCCGCCCGCGAAGTTTTTAAAGATGCTGATTCGTCCCGCTCTTGCGCTGATTGGGGGCTTAATTGGCTTTGGAATCAACCTGAAGTTACGGTGATACTATCAGGCATGAGCAGCATGGAACAACTAAAAGAAAACATCAGTCTTGCGGAAAATTCCCGCGTAAACTGTCTTTCAAGCGCCGATTTTTCCGTATTTCATAAAGTTAAAGATATATTCAACGCTTCGCGCAAGGTATTATGCACCGCTTGTTCTTACTGTATGCCCTGCCCGCAGAACATTAATATTCCCGGATGCATCGCCGCGTATAACGCAAGTTTTGCCTTTTCATTATTTGAGGGTTTAAAACAGTATATAACCGGTACGGGCGCGACAAGCGCAACTCCGCACATGGCGGGACAGTGTATAAAATGTCGTAAGTGCGAGCGGCAC
>JAISZZ010000122.1 GCA_031284385.1 Treponema sp. | reverse complement strand
GCGCTTAGTGCAAGTGGATTAATTATTACTTCACAAAACTTTTTAATGTCGCTGTCCCAGCAATACATTTTTCCGGTCTCTTTGTCTTTTTTATAATCTATAAAATCAGGCATTCTTTATTCCTTATTTCGCAATTAATCCAATAACAATGGAGGCTAAAGAGACCATCAAAGCCAGTATCACCACCCATAAAAATTTCCCCGGCAATCCCTTCCTTTGTTCTATACTATCGTCCATCTTTTCCATCTGAGTTTCTAATTTTTCTATACCGCGCTCTATCCGGTTTTCAAAACTACACATTCGTTTTTCCAGCATCACCATGCGGTATTCTAAAATAACATTTGCTGATTCTGATTTTTCATAACTATCAGACATATATCGCCCCCCTACTTCATAATATCAAGCACAATGCCGCCGATACCGGCAGCCAGCGCAGCCCCTACCGCCCACAATATCTTTGCCGGCAATGCCTGCAACACCCTAACCTCGCCTTTCAACTCTTTTTGTTCCTGCTCTAATATGGAAATTCTATTATTTAACACATCTATAGACTCCATTTTTTCAAGCCGTGTTTCAATTCGGTCAAGCCGTGAATTAAGGTTTTCCATCTTTGCTAGAACCTCTCCCAAACTTTGCGTTATATCCTGCATTTCCATTTCATGCCCTCCGTATATTTTTATATGTCCGTGTTATTTCAGTCATAACTAAAATTAACATCCTCTACCATTACTGGTGTTGTACTTGGAACGCTACCTCGTGTAATTGTCATTTTCAAATTGACACCCCAGTATTCAGCGGTTTTTATTGTATTCTGAAATTCATAATCCTGCTGCTCATTATATGCGCTGGTCGCATCTTCCCAGACAGGTGCAGGGTCATACGCATTATTTGTTACCTGAATACTCAGCGTTGAACCTTCGGGTAAATCCCCAAAATTTTGGATTCTCATTTTATCGGGTCTCAATTCCGATGTAAGCGGAGTGGTTTTTGAAAATTGGATGGTGTCTTCATTTTTATTAAACGAAAGCATACGATACTGTTTATTAGTATCTTCACCAACTGTTATTGCAATAGAGTGCGTGCCGTTTGGAAGTTTTGTCCAGTTAATACCTGATACGTCATAATCATATTCTATATTTATTTGTCCCATGAACTCTTTTTTTATATAACCGTCTAGATACTCTTTTATTGGTAACGTATCAAATTCAGGGGAATCGCCATAAAGTGAAAAATAATTATATCTATAGGGAGTAAAAATGGCGCTAAACGTACCTAACGAGCCGTCTGTACCTGTTAAATCTATGGAGGGAGATTCAATAGAAAACATATCTAATAAACTACTTTTAATAAGCACATAAATTAAATTTGCCTTGAGAATTACGCCTACATCATTTTGAGCCGATTTCAGTGCTATTGTTAATGTGGTAACACTTTCTATATTCTGTACGGTCGAATTATATCCTAATTTAATTATGGCATTAGTCGCCGCTGGACTTGCTGGGTTTGTATGGTTAGCCCCGCCAAAAATAAAGATAAAACCAGCCTTGAAAATAGCGTCACCGGAAGAAAAACTAAACGGTAGATTTGCAGAAAGAACTGAAAATGAATTTATTTCTCCCGTAGTTAAATTAATTAAATATCTACCTATCTCAGTAGTTCCATAATATCTATATGGACTAGAAGCCCAGCCGGTACTTCCGCCAAAAATAAATATTGCATCATCAATAGCAATAAAAGTGGCATTTAACCTTGGGCCATTAGTAGTCTCTGATAATAAAGAAGCATTATTTACAGCTTTAGTAACCGGGTCTAAATCAATTCTATAAATGTAAGACATATAAACTGCTGAATTACCACTGCCGGTACTTCCGCCAAAAATAAATATGTAATCACCAATTACACAAGGGACAGGATTAGTATCGAAACTGGGTATCGTTACTGTATAAACGTTACTTTCACTAATAATTCCTGTTTCAGGGTTTATTGTAAGTCGTTCTGTTTTACTGGCAGATATACGATAAACGTAATTATCTTTTCTTGCTATCACATAACTGTTGACTTCAAACGTTCTCACAATGGAATCGGTTGCTATAACTGCCCCAGTTGTATGGTCAAGAGTCAAACGAAGGTAATTCGCTCCGTTCCAAAAAATAAGTATGTAATTGCCGAAAAGAAAAGTTGCAGGCAAATCTCCAGCAGAAGCTGGATAGGTTACCGCTGAAAAATCTATTTTTGTTAAATCTCCTAGTGCCATAATTCACCCTCCTTAACATTCAAGGCGCGATTGTAACACGTTCCACACGCCGCGGTTAATTATTACCTCGCCCTCTTCTTCAAACGTTATTGTATAATTATTTATTAAACTTCCACCCATCACCACACTCCATAAAATCGCTATTCGATTTCTATTTTTTGTTACTTGTTCAGAATCGGGAATGTCGCCTCCACCACCTCCAACTGATAACCATTTCTCCGTAAAATACTGAGGGGATTCGCCAATCGCTGGCAAGTTTGCGGGATTAGGCATATACCATTGACCAAGAAATGCAACATCCCCACTTGCGTATAAATATGTTTCCGACCAATTTCTCATTGCGTCTAAAACTATTTTTAACTGTTCTACATCTTCAGTTTCAGCATATTGATTTAACATCCCGCGTAAACGTGATGATTGAATCAGCGGGTCTGAAAAAGGAACGTATTTGAGAATTCCGTCTTTTTGAACATCGCCGGGCGCGTAAGCCGTGCGGACATCGCAAACAGCGCCCTCACCTGAGCCGCCCGTCAATTCCAATTCTGTGCCCGCGGGGTCGTCTTCATAAATTATACCGCCGTCAAATGATAGGGCGGTAATCGCACCGGTATCTCCGTCTATAGCTGAAACAGTCGCGGCAATCGGCGGGTCTGATATAATGACAGAATCATTTACAACATATCCCTCGCCGCCATCCGTTACCGTGATTCTCACGACAAGGTATGTCGGCGGGTCGGTTGTCTGTAGGGATGTAGGCCGTTGCAAAATATCGGCAGCGGCTGTTTTTTCATCCGTTGTATAGTCGTTTGTTGAAAGCCCCTTGCCGGATTCTTTGTCAACTTTATTCGCCGCTATGCCGTCAACATACGCCTTGTCCGGGGCTTTAATCCACGTATAGCCCTGTAAAGCAGTCGAGTAGTAAACGCCGTCATCATGCAGTTCCTCTACATGGCGCGTCATGCGGCTGCTCTCTTCATCGTGTCCGGCGCGGTTTTCTACAAAAACCCACGCGGTATCAACCCAGTTATACAGTGCGTTATCGCCGTCCACGCCGCCGTCAACGCAGAGCGCCCAGTCAACGCCAGTAAGAGCGTCCCGCCCGGCAATATCGGCGCAAACATAAGCGTATGTCTTGTAGTAATACTGCGGATACTGGCCGTTCATAGCAAACGCGCCGTGCGTTTTTACGTGCAGCTTTTCATCGTCATAGTACGTTACACCCTGAATATAGCCGCCGTCTGTCTCGTTGCCCATAGAGTAGCGGCTTCTTGCCGCCTCAAGGTTCTTGAAACGCGCCGTATCGAGGTTGAGTTTGTAAGTGTTGTCGCTTGTCTGGCTGAACGTCGCCCCGATACTGCCGCCGTCCGAGGTGATGTCAACGTCCATATCGAACAATCCGCCGTCATCGGCGTTTACAAGCGTCTTCGTTATTTTGGCAAGCGTCCCATCGTGTGGAAGCACCGCCATATCAGCGACAAGAGCGCCGTGCGTGGGCTCAAATATCGCCTTGCTGACGCGGGTTTCAGCGTTTGCGTCCGCCGCGCTGATAGCTTCCTGTTGTTCTGTGTTATTTTCTTCTTGCGCCGCCTTAAACTCTTCAAAATCTCCCGTCAAAGTTTCGGCGGCTTCTTTTATGTCTTTGATTTCGCCGTCAACAGCGCTGTTTACTTCACCCTGAATAGTTTGAAAGGTAGATAAATTAGCGGCAACCGCTGCTATATCGTTTTCAAGGTATTCGTCTTTATCATCGAGCGCCGAAAGTTTTACGGCCAGACCGTTGACGGTCATAGTTCCGTTCGGTTCTATGTGGACTTTGTACTGCTCGCCGCTTCCCATGACGATGCCTAAGTCGCTGTCTGTCGCCTGCGATACTTCGCCGCGCTCGCCTAAATCAAACCACGTTCCATCCGGCTGATATTGCCAGTAATGGAAACGCCCCGGTTCGTCAACCATCCCCAAATCTTGCAGCGTGTATCCGTCCATCACTTGGCCGCGAATTTCGACAGCCCGCGCGGTGAGCAGGGCGTTCCGGTCTGCGGCGCTCATAGCGGTCAATTTGCTTGTGTATTTGTCAATGCCGCCGATGTAAATAATCGTACCACTCATTCCCGCGAGTTGCTGTTTAATAGCGGATATTTCGGAATCTTGTTCTAGGTTTTTGTCTTGAATTGAAGTCAAATCCGTTTCAAGGCCGTTTATAAAAAGTGTGCCGTTTGCATTAATATGGCCGTATAAATGTGTTGTCGATGATTTTATCAAACCCAGCAGAATTTCTGTCGCCTGCGGGACAAGAAACTGCAAATTGTTCCAGCTTGTAACGCCGTCCCCGATTTTCATGCGCCCCGCGTGAGTTCCAGATGTGATGTAGGTTAAAACACCTAACGGATATGTAAAATTACGCGCCGTAAATTCGGCGAACGCGCCGCTCGTAACCTGATATAAAGCCGGTATCGTTGTCATCGCCCCTCCCTACACCGCTACCTTGTAAATCTCGACAGCGGCGGTATCGCCCGCTGGAGCGCGGCCACCGCTGAGGGTGAGCGTCTCGCTTATGCCGGATGAACCGCCGCTACCGCCACCACCACCTCCTCCGCCGCCCCTGGGTTCGCCAGAGACGACGGTGCCGTTGCCGTACCCGCCGATCCCGCCGTCCCCGCCGGGCGCAATAGCGATATTTTCATTTAAACCTTCGCTAACCTCGCTGGCTTTGCCGCCGCCCCCGCCGACCCCGCCACTGGAACTTGATTTATCTTTGCCGGGTGTGCCTGCCGCACCTAAATTCCATCCGCCGTACCCGCCGTTCCCGCCGTCCCCGCCGCTTGAGCCGTCGTCCCCGTTGTTGCCGTTCCCGCCGTTGCCAGCTGTTTTTATCAATATTTTTCTATTTCCTGTCGCAATTTTGAAAAAACCGCATTTAAAAGAAGCAACTATTCCAGACCCTCCCGGTTTGCCGGGTGTGCTTGCCGAACCAAAGCCGTTCCCGCCGCTCCCGCCAGCGCCTCCTTTTCCACCCCGCATACGCACTTCATAAATCCCCTCACCCAGCGTAACGCTTGCTTCACCCTCCGTAGTCTTGCTGTAAACCAGCGTTCGCGCCGCGCTGTCCGGCGGTATGTCAAACCCTGCCATCTTTTTCAATGCCTCCAAAATAGCGTCATAATTAAACCCGTCCATCATAACTTTGTTATTGTACGCGCCGCTCGCGTACTCAAATCGCAATATCGCCCTGTTATTCCCGTTGTACCAGCCGCCTTTTGGCGTGTTCCATGCCGGCGCGGTTACGGAATACTGAAAACTCGCCCCGCCTGCTTTCGGAACGGCGTAAACGTAACACATCCCGTTGCCCAAATTGCCGCCCACCCCTTCATCCCCTGTAGTTTTATACAAGGCCCCGTTCAACTCAAAAATCGAACCGTTTTGTATAGACGGAGCCGCGCTGTTCTGCATATTGTTTATCCCCACCATCATAAAGCCGGTACGCCCCGCGTATATCTGCGTGTTCTGCCGCAAATACCCTGTGTCTGCCGCCTCCGGTACATTCGTAGGGTTCTCTATCACTATTGTTGCCATTTATATCGCCTCCAATGTCATTTTGTCCTGCGCCGCGTCTATCTCTTTCACAATCCACCGTTTTATATGTGAGTATAATCTTTCGTTTACCGATAACGTAATCAATACGGTATCCAGCAAATTAATTTCGCTTGTATCCTGCCCGATCCCCACAGTTACCGTCTCTTTCAAAAAATTAAACCTGTCCGATAAACGCGCCGCCAGATTCCGCGCGTCCTGCGCCGCCGTCAAATTTGTTTCAAATTCTATTGTTTTTTTTCTGTTATATTTTTCCTGTATGCTGTTTTCATTATCTTTTAACAATATTTGATTTCCAAATCCGCCCGTTCTGTCATTTTTTGAATACTTTATTACGCAGGCCGAAAACCAGTTTTTCTGCGCGTCTTTCCAGTTTTTTGTAGGGTTTTGTGTTAATAAATACTCGTCTATTTTGAATTCCCGATACTGCCTCCCCCATGTCCGAAGCGTAAAGCGGGCATTGTTTTTTTGCACAAGAAAAACCATATCCGATTTCAAAACTTCGTTTACCGCGCTGCGTACCGTTCCGCTTTTTATCGCTATGTTAATGCGTGGAGATGTGTTTCTGTATGCGTCAGTCTCCGAAACATCCCAGAATGTATTTGTATACAATACTCCGGCAACCGTTGATATAAGCTGCACGACAATATCGCCAAGCCGGTTATTCGTGTATCCTGTAACAACCGCGTAATTGGCTTCTTTAGCAGCCGTTATCACAAGCCCGTTCCGCGTGTACGGCAGGGCAACTCCATCGCTGTTGTATACCCCACCTATTGACGTTATATACTCCGCTACTAAAAACTGTACCGGCATATCGGCGATTTTTTCTAGTTCTACCGATACCTCTACGTTTACCTTTATATATTTTACAGTCTTTGCCGTATCAAGAGCGATTATATAAAGCCCTTCAATTTCATAATCAACGGATACGCCCTCGCTGTCATATACACCTACTATTGAACTATAATCAACGTATTCCCGCTCCTCGCTGTTTGGCTTTTTTTTGGGTAAAAATTGCGACATCCCGTTGTCAATTATTTTTATCAACGGCACTTCCTGCTTTCCAAAAACTATAGGCAGCGATTTTCCCGCCGCTTCCAAAGTGTTTATCACCCACTCATCGCTCGTTATTTGTTTACAAACGCTTTGCTCTAATGTCCGGTATTTTTCGGCGCATGAAAATGTTACGGTTTTATCATTAA
>JAISZZ010000182.1 GCA_031284385.1 Treponema sp. | reverse complement strand
TTACTATACTATGCAATTTGAATACCTTCCCGAAATCTTTTTTCTAAACGTTTTTAAAATGCGTGTCGTTTTTTCGGAACTTTACATAAATGCCCCCCCCCCCCCCTGAAGTCGCACGTGTGCGGCAAACTTTGCGGTGGGGTATCTTGTAAGCGTTGCATTGTTTACGAGGTTGCGTTTGCGCGTAACGCAAACTATAAGACTAACCGCTATGCGGTTAGTCTACGTTCTGTAAGGAAATTTTTTTAACTGTGGATGTTTGTTTCGCAAACTCGTCTACTGCCATTTTTTGTTGGTGTTACCAACCCTAAGCGCCCTAAAGTCGCGCGTGTGCGTCAAACTTTACGGCGGGGCAGCAGACCGTATTGCAAAATAAAAAAGTCCGGAAATCTTAATTGCCGGACAAGTACAATGGTTTTGAAGGAGTTACAAATGAACCAGTTTCCCATGAAAAAGGTTATTACAACGAATTTGCTTGCGGTATTTTTCGTTATAACCCTTGTGTTAACGCTCGCGGCCTGTAGTTCCGCGCCAAAAGTAACGCGGGTAGATAAACAGGCAGATTTAAGCGGCTATTGGAACGATAACGACGTTCAACAGGTATGCGATAAACTCATCGAGGAATGTCTAGTTTCAAACAATGTAGACAGATTCGTGAATCTTTACGCTCAGAATCATGGAGGTGGGCAGCCCGCCGCCATTGTTTTGCCGTTCAAAAATGCTTCAAACGAGCATATTGATACTCAGATCATATCCAACAGCCTCCGCGCCAGCATACTCAACAGCGGCAGATTGGAATTCGTTGAAGGCGGATCCACCCGCGAAGCGATACGCGCCGAACGCGCCGATCAAAATAACAACAACGCAAGCGAGGATACGGCGGCGGCCATGGGTAAAGAGACCGGCGCATCGCTCGCGTTTACTGGGGAAGTTCGCTCAATCATTGATACTGCCGGCGCTGTTTCAACGCGAACTTATTATGTAAAAGCTACACTAACCAATATCGAAACAACCAGAATAATTTGGGAAGGTGATGAGACTGTACGCAAAAATATTAAACGTTCAGCGTTCAAACCATGATAAGCAGATTTGCGTTCACTGTTTCTATAATTATTCTCATTCCGCTTGTATCATGCGCCACAAATGAGCGCGTATACAGCGGTATTGATAAATCCGTGCAAGTATCTGAATTTGAAAACGCGATTCAGTTAATTGACAAAGCGCAAAAAAGCTCCAAGCCTATATATCCCGCAAAAAATAAACTGTTGTTGTATTTAGACAGGGGATTGCTTATGCATTACGCGGATCTATATCAGGAATCAACTGGCGATTTGGAACAGGCGGAAAAGTCGATAGAGGACGCTTTTACAAAAAGTGTAAGCGCGGGTATAGCGTCTTATATACTTAACGATAATACGAAGGACTATGCAGGCGAAGATTATGAGAGCATTTATTTGAATGTTTTCAACGCTCTCAACTATTATCATTTAGGCAGTATCGACGAAGCTCTTGTTGAGGTGCGCAGAACAAACGAAAAACTCCGCACGTTGTCGCAAGAGTACGGAAAAATAAATCAAGAAATGAAAAATAAGAACAAAAGTAATCTGGCAGGCGTAAAATTGCCGGAGGAAAAGCCGGTAAATTTTATAAATTCCGCCCTC
Organism: Treponema sp.; assembly: GCA_031284385.1. The sequence goes on along the minus strand of JAISZZ010000182.1, from coordinate 2,726 downwards.
GCGGATTACCTTGGCGCACTTTTTTACCGTACAGACGGCGCTTATGACGATGCCCGCATAAATCTGTTGCAGTTAGAAGACGCTTTCTCATCCTCGCCGAACGTGTATTATAACCCGATTCCCTCCAGCCTTGTTTTGTCTGGAGAGGAGGGCGGCGAAACAGCCGAAGAACTGCGGCTTCCGGAAAAAGATGCGCGGATAAATTTTGTGTGCTTTACCGGCCTTTCGCCGGCCAAAAAAGAAGAGGTCATTTCATTCATGCTGCCATTTCACTACGGTTTGGATTACGCTCATCTGCGGCTTCCGACGCTAACGCCACGCGCCGATATTATTACTGCGATAGAAGTAATAACGAATAAAGGCCAAAAAATAAACCTTGAATTACTGGAAGACATCGGCAAAGCCGTACAAGAAACGTATAACGCAAAATACAACAGCGTTTTTTTGAAGACGCTGATACGCACAACAGTTAAGTATATGTCCGTGTACGCAATTGCGGAAGCGTCCGCTCAGTCGAGCGGCAGAGAATCGGTTGGAACCCTTACCGCGCTGGCTGCCAAAATTGCGTTTGACGCGAGTGAGCGGGCCGACATCAGGATGGAACGCTACCTTCCCGCAAAGGCATGGATTGGGGCAGTGAACCTTGCGCCGGGCTCTTACGCGATTACAATCAACTACTATTCAGGGGAAAAGAAAATATACAGCGAAGAAAAAAGTATACAGGCCGAAGTAAAACGGCTCAATTTATTGGAGGGAATATGCCTAAAATAAAAAAAGTGAAAAAGGATTCGCGTCTTAATTCTTGTTTGGATAAAGCATACGCTGTTTTTGTCGTTTTCGCCATTTTGAATGGCTGCGCCGGACCGGCGGCCAGTACGCGGAATATGGAAAATGAGGCTATCGATGCCGCTCAGTCCGCGTTTGCCGTGATGGACGGCGGCCAGCCGGCGTTGCCAGCAGCAGTTGCAAACCCAAAAACCGCAGCAGGTTCAGTTCCCTCGCGCAGGTTCGCGGATGCGTCCGCTGGACCGGCAAACAGCTCGCGGTCAGAACCGGCATGGGTATCTTCGCCTTACAATGTGTACGACCAGCGAATATATGTTGCGGCCGTGGGATACGGAAGCAATCGTGCGGCGGCGGAACGCAGTGCGTTTGCGGCGTTGACTTCTGTTTTTGGGCAATCCATACAGGCTGAATTCTCAAACCTCACAAACTACAGCGAAGCTGTAAACAACGGTTCGATAGATGTTTCAGAAAATAACGCGGTGCGCGAGGCGGTTAAAACATCATCAGAAATGGATAGTCTTGTAGGCGCTGAAATTGCCGATGTATGGCAGAACAGCGCCAGTAAAGATTGGTATGCGGCGGCTGTGTTAAAAAAAGATTCCGCCGTGTCTCTGTATTCCAACCTTGTGCGGGATAACCTAAACCTAATAAACGAGATTACCATTATACCGGATTCTGAAAAAAACAGCCTTGAGGCTTTTTCACGGTACCAGCTAGCCGCGACAGTCGCGGATGCTAACGAACTCTACGCGAATCTGTTGTCCGTGCTTGGCGGCGCGTCCGCTGCTTTCAAGTTATCAGATATGAAAAAAGGCGGAGATTACAGACTGGAAGCGGCAAAAATCGCACGTAATATTCCGATAGCGGTAAAAGTGGATGGAGATATGCAGAACCGCATAGGGAACGCATTTGCCGTCGCAATCGGAAAAATTGGCTTCAAAAGCGGCGGAAATAACAACCGGTATGTTTTGAGTGTGACGGTGAACCTCGAAGACGCAAATCTTCCTGGCAATCAGTTTCAATTTTGCCGTTACAACATTGACGCTTACCTGACCGACACTGTGAATGAAAGCAGGTTAGCGCCCTATAATATCACAGGTCGTGAAGGACATACCGCTATGCGGGAAGCAGAAATACGCGCTGTAAGTTCCGCCGTAAAAAAAATCGAAACAGAATACGAGCGGGTTTTTTACAATTTTTTTTCAACAAATTTTCTTAAATAGTGCGAGTTCGGGGATTTCGGCAATTATAGAAAAGTCCGCGAAATTTGCGCCGCGGCGCTGCCGTATGGCGGCTGACCGGCAGTAGTAGTAATTCCGGCTTTTTTCGCATATCATTTATAAACAGTTTTTCTTGAACCAGAAAAATCCTTCGCATCCTTGTTTAGACTTGTTCAACATTCAAACTGTATTGCGCCGCAATGAGTATCAAAACATCGGCCATTCAGTATGAAAACGATGAGGTTATGCGCCCGCCTTGTGGCGATGATTCCGGAATAGCCTGCTGCATTTCCGCGATGTGCCTTGCGATTATTCTCAGGACGGTATTTCAAACACATTCTCCGTAGTACCTTCAGCCTCGATATGGCTCGCTTCCTTTCCAAAGTGGGAAAATCGGCGTGAATACGTCATGCGCTAGTTCCGGGTTTTACGGATGATGATGTATCGCTCGCCGGCCTTAAACGATTCATCAACACGCTGCAAACAGTGAAATGAGATCGCCGCGCGGTTGGTGAGAGATATGACGGGTTTGTGTTGAAAACTGTTTTATACGCGATGTATAATAAGAAAAATCATTTTGGGGAGGGGTAATATGCCAAAATATGACGGTATACAAAAAGAAGAAACCTTAAAAGGGCTTGTCAACAATGATTATTTTTCAAAATTCTGCTATGAGCCGAATATCGACAATATAGACTTTGTCATCACAGACAATAACTC
>JAISZZ010000083.1 GCA_031284385.1 Treponema sp. | reverse complement strand
TCCGTGATAGTAAGAAGGCATTCGGTAGAACCGTTTTTCACCCCTTTGACGGTATCCATTTCCCAATGGCCTATTTCAAGGCGACTGTTGGCCTTGAGGCCGTTTATCAATACTACGCTTCGCCGCCCCAATTCCGCTATATTTAGGCGGTTTTCCCCTTTTTTACGGATTTTCCCTTGCCGTGGCAAATCCGCCTCCTTTACTAAGGCAAACATTTTTTTGCCTATACACCGGTATATGGTTTTAGATGAAAGGCGCGTTTGACTAGGCCAACCCTCATTGTTAAACTCCGCAGTTACGGCATAAGGACTGTACTTATCTTTCTTGATTTTATTCTGCTTTGGGGTTGAATACCCTGCCGCTCGCGGCGGGGAGGTTCATGCTCTATCGCAGCGGCTAGCGCATAGTCACGTCCTATTTTTTCATCAGGCCCGTGGTTTTCAATTTGGCCGGACTTCTTTCTTTTTTAGCTTTACCCTTACCGTTCCATAGCCATTCCAGCACAAACCTTTCATCTAGCGTAAAGTGATTTCCTTTTTTTTACCTCGTTCGGGTTATTCTGCAATATCTGGTTTAATACCCCGACACAAACTTGTTTGTACGCTTGCCGCGGCTCAAGTAATGCAGCGCCTACGAGATTTGGTATTAAACCAGACGGTATTATAAATTTCCTTACCCGAAGTTTGCGCGCTTGCCGTGCGGAGGCTCATTATTTTCACATCCCATTTGGCGCTACTTATGCTCTTTTTTGCTTATTAGCATTATATCTGTGCCTTATGGGTTTTATCCCCTTACTGTGTCATTTGTCCTGTCTACTCAGCTTATTTTTAGGCATCACGCATTAGTTGGCGGCCAATTATCAGCGTGACCTAGAAACGCACGGTGGAAAATGTTAGACTTTGAGAATGACATTTCAAATCGTGTTGCTGGCAGTATTTTTTGCCCTTTTGACTGGTATCGGTATTTGGGGGATGAAGCGCACTAAAACACTCGGCGATTTTTTTCTGGGTGGGCGCAAGATGGGGCCATGGGTGTCGGCCTTCGCTTATGGCACTTCGTACTTTTCCGCCGTAATTTTTATCGGATTCGCCGGAACGCAGGGCTGGCTTTTCGGGTTGAACAGCCTTTGGATTGCCGCTGGAAACGCCCTGATAGGTTCCATGCTGGCATGGATCGTGCTGGCAAAACGGACTCGCAGGCAAACGCAAAATCTGGACGCGATGACCATGCCCGGCTACCTGCAAGAACGCTATGGCGCGAAACACTTAAAACCCATAGCCGCCGTTATCGTATTCCTGTTCTTGCTGCCATACTCCGCGTCAATTTTCAAAGGGCTGGGACACCTGTTCGAGACTGTATTTCACATCCCTTACGATGCGGCGCTCATCCTGATGATAGCATTTACCGGCGTTTACCTGATACTGGGCGGCTATTTTGCCGTTGTCGTGATAGATTTCATTCAAGGTATATTCATGATAGCCGGCGCGCTCGCTATGGTCAGCATCATCGTGTCGGAAGGCGGCGGTCTCGCCTCATTTTTAAGCGGTGTAACGGCGAATTACAACGAACACATACAGCCTGCCGCCCGCCCCAGCGCCCTGACTGTCATATCGCTTGTGTTTATGACCAGCTTCGGCACATGGGGACTCCCGCAGATGACGCAAAAATTTTACGCCATCAAAAATGTAAAAGTGATACCGAAAGCGGTCATCGCCACGACTCTATTCGCCGCCATCATAGGATTTTCGGCCTACATGGTCGGCAGTTCGGCTCATATATTCTTTACACTCGATTCGGTGCCGCGCGGCCCCGACGGGCGCATCCTTTTTGACCTGATAGTGCCAACACTTCTTACGGAACATTTGCCGGAAATGCTGATGGCTCTGATACTGCTGTTCGTACTGTCGGCATCAATGTCTACGCTATCTTCTCTGGTAATGATATCGTCATCATCGGTGGCGATAGATCTCTATCCGGTAAAAAACGATCCCAACACGGGCAAAGAACGTTCGGTAGCCATGATGCGCTTCCTCTCGCTGCTGTTCATCATCGTTTCTTACTTCATATCGCGTTTTCAAATCAGTATCATAGTTTACCTAATGTCGTTAAGCTGGGGGGCGGTCTCAGGCTCGTTTGCCGCGCCTTATATATACGGTTTATACTGGAAACGCACCACAAAAGCGGCGGCTTACGCCGGTTTGATTGGCGGGTTTGTCATAGAGATAACGCTGTTTTTCATACTCGGTTCGGCGCGTTCTCCGCTGACCGCTTCCATAGCGATACTTGCCCCGTTTATCATCGTGCCGGTTGTGTCTTTATTTACAAAGCCGCCCGAAAAGGCGTTGATAGATAAGGCATTCGCTTCTTAAAATCTGTCGTACGGCGGCACGGGGAACGCGCCGCCGCATCCGCGTTATGGAATGAGTACCGCCGCCGTGAGTGGGGGCGGAAATTTAATTGAAATTGGGATTATGAATATACAGGTCGATACGCATACACATTCCATCGCTTCGCTGCACGCCTACTCCACGATAAGCGAGCTTGTAAACGGCGCGGAAAAAAATGGATTAAAAGGTTTTGTTTTAACGGAACATGGCCCCGCCTTGCAGGGCGGGCTGCCTCATCCGTATTATTTTGGTAATTTACAAGTGTTGCCACGTGAAATCAACGGCATAACTCTGTTTAAGGGTGTGGAATTGAACATAATGAACGAAGCGGGCGGTCTGGATTTGCCGGAAAAGTATCTAAAGTTGCTCGATTTTGTGATGGCCGGACTCCACGAGGCCTGTTTTACACCATCTGACAAAGAAACGAACACTCGCGCCATGCTTGCCGCTATCAGAAATCCTTACGTTGACTGCATTTCTCACCCCGGAAACCCCGTTTACCCGATAGATTATGAAGAAGTGGTAAAGACCGCCACCCGTTTAGGCAAAGCGCTGGAGATTAACAACAGCTCTTTCAAGGTGAGGGGCGGCAGCCTCGAAAACTGTAAAATTGTCGCCGGACTCTGCGCTAGGTACGATTGCCTGACAAGCTGCGGCAGCGATGCCCATTACTGGACGGATGTGGGTAATTTTGATACTGCTCAAGTGGTGATAATCGAATCCGGCATAAAAGAAACTCAGCTTATCAACAGTTCGATGGACAAATTCATCGAATTCTATAAACAGCGGAAGGCGGAACGTAAAGCCGTATGAACGATAGAACAAGCGGCGGGGAACAGACGGCGGCGGCATCACCTCCCCGTCCTGACGCGGCCGAAAGACTCGGTGTCGAGCCGATAGGACGGCTGTTACTCCGTTTTTCCATACCGTCGATAGGCGGGATGCTGCTAAATGCGCTGTACAATGTGGTAGACCGCGTGTTTGTCGGGCGCGGCGTGGACGAAATCGCGCTCGGCGGCATATCACTGGTAATGCCGCTGATGACGCTTTCTATGGCCTTCGCTATGTTGTTCGGCATAGGTTCGGCCAACATGATTTCAATACGGATGGGGCAGGGCAGGCGGGGTGATGCGGAAAACGCGCTGAATCACTGTTTTTTTCTACTTATCGCTATCGGTTTCGTTACCGCCGCCGTTGAGCTTGCGTTGCTTGATCCGCTGCTGTCTCTACTTGGCGCTCAGGACGGCAGCGCCGCGATAGAGTATGCGCGCCGTTATTACCGGATAATCCTGTTTGGGCAGGTATTTTTCCAGCTTAGTTTTGGACTGTCGCACTGCAGCCGGGCGCAGGGCTTTCCGGTCATGTCCCTGCTCTCTATGGTTTTTGGCGCGGGCCTCAACACTCTGTTAGACCCCATATTCATTTTCGGCTTAAAGTGGGGCGTAGAAGGAGCGGCACTGGCCACGATAATATCCCAGCTATGCGCGGCGCTCTGGCTCATGCGTTTTAGTTTTAGCCGCAAGGCGCTGATACAGATTAAGCTGAAAACTTTCAAACCTTCGCTTGAAATAGTCAAAAACATAGCGGCCTTCGGTTCCGCCGCATCCATCCTGCAATTCGCCATGTCCGCCGTGCAGTTGCTAATCAATTCCAGCATGGGCTGGTACGGTGCGGACGAACTTGGCGTGGCAAACGGCGGGGATGTGGCGTTATCTGGCATGACCATCATCAATTCATTTTTGATGTTGATACTGATGCCTGTTTTTGGCATAAATCAGGGGGCGCAGCCTGTTCTGGGTTTTAACTACGGAGCAAAGAAATTTGCCCGCGTCCGCAAGGCGTACCTGTTGGCGGCGGCGGCGGCCTCCTGTATATGTACGACTGGTTTCATCGTTACCCGCCTCTTTCCAAATTTTATCGTGAGATTATTCGTGCCGGACGGCAGTCCCGCATTGATAAGATTTACCATATTCGCTATGAGTACAGCCCTGCTGGTACTGCCGTTGACCGGTTTTCAAATTGTGTCGTCAAATATGTTCGCCGTTACCGGACGGCCAAAAGTATCGATACTGCTCGCGATGCTGCGTCAAATCATACTGCTTGTCCCGTTCATCCTGATTTTTGGAAAAATCTGGGGATTGAGGGGCGTTGTCATGGCGATGCCCGCAGCAGACGGCGTATCGGTCTGCATAACCGGCGTCATGATATTCTTTGAGCTTAAACGCCTCCGCGCAGCCGCTAACACATAGGTTGCGGGCGCGTAAAATTCTTGACAGCCACTGACAGAGAAGTGAGATATTTCAAATGTGTAAAGAACTCTAATTTTTGTGTAGTTAGGCTTGCGCTATGACTGTTCGTCTACTGATGATTCTTGAGCCTTTTGGGTAACGCTTTGGACCGCACACGAATTAACTTGTGCGTAATTTCTTGTATTACAACAACTTATACCTTTGAGTTACATTTCATTCTTGTTTCAAACTCCTATTTTTGGTTATTTTTTAGATGTCTCACCTTAGCTGGGACAGCGGCTTGAAAATTAAAGCGCAAAAATTGTAACCTATCTTTTTAAGGTTTGTTACAATAATGAACACACGAAACCGCATTGATAATGTTAACCGTTGCCGTCCTCCTCCTTACGGCAACGGTTTTTTTTGCCGTTAGGGTTAGGATATGGCCGTTTCCAGCGCGACTTCCATCATACGGGTAAAAGTAGTCTGCCGTTCTTCCGGGCTAGTCTCTTCATGGCTTATCAAGCTGTCGGAAATAGTGAGTATAGCTAGAGCTTCGCGGCCATACTTCGCGGCAAGCGTGTACAGTTCGGCGCACTCCATCTCCACTGCGAGGCAGCCGAATTTCGCCCACAATCTCCATTCCTCAGGGTCTTCCTTGTAAAACATATCGGAGGAAATGACAGACCCCACGAAAGGCGACCGGCCTTTGGAAGCTGCGATATCGTAGGCAGTTTTGAGCAGGTTGAAAGACGCGGTAGGCGCGTAATCCCGTCCGCCAAAACGTATACTGTTCGCCCCTGAATCGGTGCTGGCGGACATAGCTATTACAATATCGCGCACTTTGATATGCGGCTGTATCGATCCCGCCGTGCCGATCCTTATTGCCCGTTTTACGCCAAAATCACGAAACAGTTCGTTGACATATATAGAAATCGAGGGAGCGCCCATACCCGTTCCCTGTACGGATATGCGCCTGCCCTTGTAAAGACCGGTATAACCGAGCATATTCCGTACGGAGTTGTATTGCGTTGCGTGCGTCAACAGGTTTTCCGCTATAAATTGCGCCCTCAACGGGTCGCCGGGCAGCAACACAACATCCGAAATCTCACCAGCTTTCGCCGCAATATGAATCGACATCCTGACACCTCTCAATTAAAATAAATCCTACGCGGCAAGCATTCCACTACCGCAGAGCATCCAAATGAACGCACAAAGCGGCGGCGGCTCTGGCGCGGTGACTTAGCTTGTTTTTTACATCCGCCGGAAGTTCCGCCACAGTGCAGCCCTGAGCCGGCAAGTAAAGCAGCGGATCGTAGCCAAAACCGCCTGAACCACGCTGCTCGCGCAACAGCTCGCCTTCCAGCGTTTCCTGCGCGGCAAAAAACCGGTATTCGCCGAACAACAGCGTCATCGCACATACAAAACGCGCTTCGCGGTTTGTCTCATTCCTCAGTTCGCGTAACAACAGCTCGTTTCGGGCAACCGTGTCAAGGCGGCATCCGCCTTCCGTCCCGTAACGCGCCGAGCGGACACCCGGCCTTCCACCCAAAGCATCCACGCAAAGGCCGGAATCGTCAGCTATAACCGGCTCTCTAACGAGCCGGTACAGAGCATTTGCCTTTATCAGCGAGTTTTCCAAAAAAGTTTCGCCGTTTTCCTCGGGCTCAAAATCAATGCCCGCATCGGAAGGAATACGCAGTTCCACCTCCGGCAGTATGGCGGCAAGCTCCCCACGTTTATGTTCGTTTCCAGATGCAAACCAAATAACCATTGTACCAGTATATCAAAAAATAATTTATGGCAACAACTCTATTGTAAAGTCGCTTCATTTGCAAACTGCCCAAACTGGATTTATGAATATGCGGCGCTGGTAATCGATAGATTTGATTACCACTTCGGGACTTTCACCGTCTAATACTCGTTGCACTGCCGTAATTCTTATTCGCTCTGCGGCGGGGGAGGTTCATTATAATTTGGCTAACATTTTCAATTTGAGGCATGATATTTTTCGGTTACATTTTTGATGTATCACTGCGCGATTTCGTTCGCGCCGCCAGATGCTACCGCCGTCTCGCCGCCGCTATGCCCCAACCGGCGGCCATGTAAACAAGGCTTGCGGCAGGCCACAAAAACCCGCCGTAGGCGCATCGTGCGCCTGCGGCGGGTTTCATATTCGTGTACCGGAATTCCGGCCTTATGCCCTACTGTTCGCTGAATGGGAAGCGGACAACCACGATACCACTGTGGCCTGATCCGCCTTGTTTTTGAGTGTTTTTACCTGCAAAGCCGCCATCGCCATAGTTAGCGCCTGGGGTGACGGTTTTATTACTCCCACCGCCGTCGCCGCCTCTCGAATAGGTAGCCGTTCCTACGGCCGTCTGAATCCAAGATGGTGCTGTCCAGCCTGCGCCGCCCGCACCAGGCATCGCATGATCAGCACCATAAGCATTGCCGCCAGTGCCGCCAGCGCCGCCGCCGCCACCGCCCGCGTCAGTGGAATCCGCATAACCGCCTTTGCCGCCATTATTTCCTAACAGTCCGCTGTCAATCGTAACAGATTCGGAAGATGTATTTGTTTTGCCGTCACCGCCATTGCCTGGACCGTAGTCTTTTCCGGATGCGCCGCCGCCACCGCCTGAACCGCCGGTTAAGCCGTTAATATTACTTTTTGCAGCTCCGCCTCCGCCTCCGCCCGGCGCGTATAGCGATTCAAAACGTGAGTATTTGCCATCAGTTCCTTGCAATTGTTTCATACCGCCTTCGCCGCCTATGCCTACGACAACATGGCTTGATTGTAGAATGGTTTGACTGGTTTTATATAACAAACCGCCCGCGCCGCCGCCGCCCGCAAAATCCGAAGTATCATTAGCGTTTGAATCACCGCCTGCGCCGCCGCCGCCGCCCACTATCAGTACATCACCAGTTAAAGAGTCAGGCCTCCGTCCGGTATTAAAGGCTAAGGTTTGCGATCCGGTAGATGTGAATTTGTGTACCTCGTACCAATACCTGCTTTCACCTGTCCCGTTTGGTAAAAACTTTGTCTCATGTTTGATAGTCTGGTCGTTTTTGGCCATCAGTGTAGCGGCCTCAGTCTTTTGGCTTACGGCGACAGTGTAGGTATAATTTTTTCTGGTAGTTGGCGAAGTTACGGTAAATGTAGCCTTGTTTCCGCTGTTCCCGCTGGTAAAACTTGTAAGGACGGCGTTTGACATTGTTACATTAGGCGTTCCCGCAGTGCTTGTCGCCGTCAAACTAGCCTTTACCGTATCGGCATTGCTGCTGGAATCAAGCACAACAAAGCTGGGCAGCGCCACCGTGTAGTCTTTAGTCGTACCGCTAAGACCGGATGCCAACTTTGTCGTCATACTGCCGTACTGCACATTTACCTCACTTATCCCTATCCAGTGCGCGTATAACGTTTTATCACCGTCAACAACCGTGTTTTCGCCAAACACGCTGCCGCCGGAAGCGTTTGCGGTACTCCACCCGTCAAACTGGTA
>JAISZZ010000022.1 GCA_031284385.1 Treponema sp. | reverse complement strand
GCCCACCGTTTGTTCGAGCTATGCCGGAGCTTTCTGCCGCCGGAGACCGGCATACTAGGCCCCGCCGAATGTCCCATCGCGCTTATCGCCGGAAACTACCGTATGCAGATACTGCTCCGCGGCGGCGCGATGGCCAGCCTCCACGCGGCGGCTGGCCGGGCGCTTTCTGCATATGAGCAGGGCAGGGACGCAACCGTCTACCTTGAAATAGATGTTGATCCGGTAAGTATGCTGTAATTTTTGGGTGGAGGGGAAACCGCGGCAACTTCGTTGCAGCCCCTGCGGGACTGGTGGAAGTTGTCAATCCACACCATCCCATCAGCCGCCGTTTTTTTCATTGTTTTCCAATATTTTTATAAATTCTTTCTCTAACAATTCAGATTCTGGTTTGGTTTTTGGATCAAAAATATTTACAGTATTTTCAAAATGTCGTAATGCATCTTCTATAAAATTATTTATTATGGTTATTTTTGGTTCCATACCCAATTCCATTCCATTTTTTTTCTTCCCTAGCAATTCAATTATTTTATCCAGTAATTTTTTTTCAGTTATTTGTGTCAACAATTTTTCAAATTCAATCGGGGGTGTTTCATTATATTTTTCTATCCACATACAGGCCATTATTGGCCGCAATACATAAAAATATTTTTTTACTTTTACTTCATCTTTTTGCAAATACTCCCGATAATTTCTACTTGCCATATGTAAATAATGGTATGTTGACGATATTGGAGAAAAATATTTTTTGCATAATCGTTTCATAATATCATAAAAATAATCGTTTTTACAATAAATTATAGGTGATTTAATCCACTCAAATAATACTGGATTTGATTTATTCATTAAAAATAAAGTTTTTCTTAAATCCCATCCTGAATAATCAAATTCATCAACAATAGGATATTCAATTACATCTTTTTTTGGCAGAATGTTCAGATACCAGTTTTTACTATGCGCGTAAATAGATCTAACATCATAGTCGCTGTCGGTGGACTCAAATCCCCACGCCCTTGAGCCTGATTCTACGGCATATAAAATTTTGACATTATGATATTTTTCAATTTCGAATAATTTATTTTGTACAATTTCAATTATTTTCATATCTTTTTAACTACTGAACTTTTCATGTTTTTTGCCTTGAACAAAATGCCGATAGTTCCGGTTACCGGTATTCCCCCAACTGTCCGGCATAACATCGTCCGCGCTTTTCATCAACTTGAGAATCATCATCACCGCCAACCAGTCTCCACGGCGACCCGGTTGACCAGCCGCCGATCAAAGTAAGTAATTACCCTAATGCCATCCTTGATATATCTTTTTTGCAATTCCTTTTCTATCGATGTCCAAAGTCTTTCTTGAAGCAACTTTAAACTGCCATAGGGGTACTCCTTAAGCGTAACTATTCTTTATGTCATATTTTTCGATACATCGCAAGAGGGCATACTTTCGATAGTGGGTAGTATAAATTTTTTTGCATACTCATACGAATTGGGGGGTGGCGGAATACCGCATAAGCCCGCTTGCGGGCGGCGCGGTATGGAGACAGGGGGGCGCGAAGGGTGGCGGCTATATGCCGCAAATAGTATGGAAATAGCGCCCCCCCTTCATGCGTTTACTTCATAATGGAGAACTGAGGTGTAAATGCGAGTTGGGAGGGAGCGGGTGGCGGGAGATTGTAACAGCGCCGTGAAAAAGATACCATCAGGATAATGAAAGCTGTATTTTTGGATATTGACGGCACACTCATCGAAGGAGAAACCGGTCCGTTTCCTGATGATATTGTGCATATCGAGGCGGCGCACAAAGCGGGACATAAAATTTTTTTGTCAACGGGGCGTTCTCTCGCGAGTCTGCCGATTGCGCTGCGTAATGTTACATGGGTTGACGGGATTGTCGCAGGCTGCGGCGCGACGGTAACTCTTTATGGCAAGATGATTTACCGGAAATTCGTGCCTACGGAATTGCTGCCTGAAATTTGTAAGTTATATTTTAGTAACGGTAAATGGTGTGTTTTTGAGGGAGAAACCGGAGTTTTCGCGCTTGGCCCGTATTTGATTTTTGATTATGGCGACCCGCCGGTACGGATTCTTAACGTAGATGATTTTCAAAAAAAATATCAAAATGAAATTATTACAAAAGTTACGATGGAAGGGTTTTTGACGGCGGAAGAACGCACTGTGTTTGAACCGGCGCTTACCATCAATGAATTTGCCGTTTACTCGGAGGCCATCGTCGCCGGTGAAACGAAAGTTACCGGTATGGACAGGGCGCTTGCCGCAATTGGTTTGACACGCGGCGACGCAATTGCCATAGGTGACAGCGAAAATGACATCGATATTGTTAAAGCCGCCGGACTTGGCGTAGCGATGGGAAATGCCTGCGGCGTGTTGAAAACTGTCGCAAAAGTGATTACAAATGATGTCGGTAAAGGCGGCGTAGCCCGCATTTTTAAAGAATATGTATTGTAATTTAGGAGATTACGGTATGAAAAAATTTATGGACAAGGATTTTTTGCTGAGTACGGAGACGGCACGGCGGCTTTATCACGAAGCTGCGGCTTTGCAGCCTATATTTGACTATCACTGCCATCTTCCGCCGCAGGAAATAGCGGAAAACCGCCGTTACGGCGATCTGGCGGCAATATGGCTCGCGGGCGACCACTACAAATGGCGGGCGCTGCGGGCAAACGGCGTGGACGAGCGGCTGATAACGGGAGATGCCGCGCCATACGACAAGTTTCTCGCGTGGGCGGAGACTGTCCCCCGGCTTTTGGGAAACCCGCTTTACCACTGGGCGCATCTGGAATTACAACGGTATTTCGGTATAGTCACGCCGCTTGACGGCGGAAGCGCGCCGGCAATCTGGCAGGAAGCCAACGAAAAACTTAAAAACGATGCGGATCTTTCCGTGTTCGGAATATTCAAAAAATTCAATGTGTACGCTGTAGGCACGACGGACGATCCTATCGACAGCCTTGAGTATCACGAAAGTATAGCAAAGTCAGGGGCGGCAAAAACAAAGGTACTGCCTTCGTTCAGGCCGGACAGGGCGCTTGAAATCGGCAGGAAAGGTTTTGCCGAATACGCAGCCGGGCTTGGCGCGGCATCTGGCAAGCCTGTAAATTCGCTTGGCGGTATGATGGCGGCGCTCGCTTCGCGGGTAGATTATTTCGACAAGCGTGGCTGCCGCGCAAGCGACCACGATTTGGAGTACGCGCCGTTCGAGGCTGCCTCGAACGGCGGAACGGACGGGGGCTGGGAAAAGGAAGCCGCCGCGATTTTCGACAAGGTAATGGCAGGCGGCAGCGCAAGCCCGCGCGAGGCGGAACTTTATAAAACATATACGCTCTGTTTCCTCGCGGGCGAGTACAAGAAACACGGCTGGGCAATGCAGCTTCACATGAGCGCGCTGCGTTCGATCAACAGTAACGCGCTTTCGCGGCTTGGAGTGAATACCGGCTTTGATGTGATACACGACCATCCGGCTGCCGCAAAACTGGCGCGCCTGCTGGATGAAATGAACCGGCGCGGCGGCCTCCCCAAAACGATTCTGTACAGCCTTAACCCAAAGGATTACTACCCGCTCGTTACGATAATGGGTTCGTTTCAGGCGGAGATTCCGGGAAAAATGCAGCTTGGCTCGGCGTGGTGGTTTTTGGACAACAAAGACGGCATGGAGCAGCAGATAAAAATTCTGTCCAACGCCGGCCTTCTGTCTCGTTTTACCGGTATGTTGACCGACTCGCGGAGTTTTCTTTCATACCCGCGCCACGAATACTTCCGCCGTATACTCTGCAATATTGTGGGCGGCTGGGCCGAAAACGGCGAGATACCCAATGATTGGCTGCTTTTGAGCGGCTTGGTAAACGATATTTCGTTTGCTAACGCAAAATCGTATTTTGAAGAAGGCAGGGCGGGTTAATCGTGTCTTGCGAGTTTTGGAACAGACGTGTAAAAACGCTTTCGCCATACGTTCCCGGGGAACAGCCGCGAATACCCGGCCTCATAAAGCTCAACACGAATGAAAATCCGTACCCGCCCTCGCCAAAAGTGATTGAGGCGGTAAAAAACGCGGCGGCGGAAAATTTGCGGCTGTATCCCGACCCTGCCTGTACTGCGCTTAGGGCGGTCATAGCGGAAAAGTACGGCGTTGCGCCGGAACAGGTGTTCACCGGCAACGGCAGCGATGAGGTTTTAGCTTTTGCATTCGGCGCTTTTTTCGAGGCGGAGCCGCCGCCACTTCTTTTTCCCGACATTACCTACAGTTTTTATCCGGTTTATGCCAAACTTTGGGGCATACCGTATAGCGAGATTCCGTTGCGCGGCGATTTCACGATAGATACCGGCGCTTACTCAGGCGGGGGCGGCGCAATATTCCCAAACCCAAACGCGCCGACCGGCATAGCCTTGCCCGTGAGCGCGGTAACCGGACTTGCGAAACGGCTTGCGGCGGACAACAAGGTTTTAATCGTGGATGAGGCTTATCAGGCTTTCGGCGCGGAGAGCGCCGTCCCGTTTATCAACGAAAATCCAAACTTGCTAACCGTTCATACCTTATCGAAGGCGGCATCGCTTGCCGGACTTCGCGCCGGTTTCGCTGTAGGGCAGCGTCCGCTTATCGAAGCGCTTGAACGGGTGCGCGACTCGTTTAACTCGTACACGATGGATGCCGTAGCTCAAGCCGCCGCCTGCGCCGCCATTTTGGACGGCGCTTACTACGAAGCGGTAAACCAAAAAGTAATAAAAACACGGGAGCGCGTTATGGCGGCTCTTGCCGCTCTTGGTTTTACAAGCCTTCCTTCCAGCGCGAACTTCATCTTTACAAAGCCGCCGCTCCCGCTCAACGCCGCCCGCCTGTCCAGCCTGCTCCGCGAAAACGGGGTATTGGTGCGCCATTTCGACAAGAACCGCGTGAGGGATTACCTCCGTGTCAGCATAGGCGGCGACAACGGCATGGATAAATTTCTGGAAGTATGCGCTTGCGCTATAAGATAACGCTAGGGAAGCACTGATTTATGCGAGTGCGCATAAATCAGTGCTACTTTAATGCCGTATTTGCGTAATGAAATGAGCAAATACATAGGGCAACGCTGATTGGCCTCAAGTTAATCAGCGT
>JAISZZ010000178.1 GCA_031284385.1 Treponema sp. | reverse complement strand
TCGCCAACTTCGTTGGCGCATCAGCGTTGCCCTATGTATTTGCTCATTTCATTACGCAAATACGGCATTAAAGTAGCACCGATTTATGCGCACTCGCATAAATCAGTGCTTCCCTAGGGCAGATTAACTTGAGGCCTCGCCAGCATAGCTGGCGCATCATCGTTACCATAAGGAGCAAACTCATTTCATTGACATTGCACACTCGCATAAATCAGTGCTTCTCTCTATGACTGAACCCAACGCCTGCGCGTTGATGCAGCCGGCAATGGCCTTAGTTTGGCGTATTTCCACTCACGATGCCGCCGGATTGGTTAAATATACCGTTGTACTGACTCTTGTAAACGCCGCCGCCATCACCGCTGACATTACCGCTGATGGTTCCGCCGTTCATGTCAAATTCACCCAACGGTGATATATATACTCCGCCGCCTTGTGTATTCGATTTGTTGCCGGTAATTTCACCGCCGGTAAGAAGCGCCAGCGCCTGACCGTCAATGAACAGTCCCCCGCCTTTGGCTGTTTCAGCGCTGCCGTTGCCGGATATTTTACCGCCTGACATGATGAAATATGTAGCTGACTGCATATACACTCCGCCGCCGTCTCCGCCGTTATGGTTGAAATCATTGCTGTTATTTTTTATCTCTCCCCCAAGCATACTCATACTGCCCTTGTAAAGCATCACGCCACCGCCTGATCCGCCTGAGCTCCCGCTTATCTCCCCACCGGCCATTATGAATTCGCCTTCGGATACAGAGCCATGCGTGCCTATACATACCGCGCCTCCCCATAACCTGCGGCCACCCATCAGAATCAGCTTGTCGCCCAGAGTTACTTTATTATTGGCAATGTACAAAACCCGTATATCTTTGCCGTTAACACCGCTTGCGGCATCCAAAATCCCGCCCTTAACAGGGTCGCCTTTCAGAATTACAGGCGGATAGTTGCCGGCTCCAGAAATATCGACCATTGAGTCATTAGAAACCGCCGCTCTGCTCGAAGCCGTTATTTTGCCGCTTACAATAATTACGGCATTCTCGTTAGCCGGCCATTTTCCGCCCCGGTACAACGCACTTATTTTATTTAACGCCACCTGCACGGTAGCCAGCGGATTTGACGCGCTGTCGCCTGCGGCGGAATCGTTTCCGTTTGAAGAGACATACCATGTAGTATTCACGACAGCCGTAGTTTGAACGCTTCCCGTTCCCGATGTTCCCGGCGTTTGTTTGTCATTGCCGTTCTGCGAATCGGGTGTCTGCTGCTCACTGCCCGTTTCTTCCGAATTAGAATC
The DNA here is from genome assembly GCA_031284385.1 of Treponema sp. The sequence goes on along the minus strand of JAISZZ010000178.1, from coordinate 4,220 downwards.
GGTGCCTGCTATTTTTCCGCAGCCTGAAATACCGGCTGCCAAAAAAACCATAAAAAAAACATATATTGATAAGCCAAAAAAGTTATTACGCATAATTTGAAAACTCCATATTTAAATATACAAAAATTTTGAATGGCGGCTTTTTAATAGAGTTGTTCAAAACTTCAGTTTTTGAACAACTTCCGATAAAAAACGGTAAAATGCACAGCGCTTGCTGCGAATTGCGAGAGAATCAATGAGGTTTTTCAACAAGTCCATTGACAAATACGAACGGTATTTGCTAGGCTTGAGTTGATTTTAAGGCCGCTTTAGGGCCGCTTGTTTTGACCATCCATTTTGGGTTTCCGGCTAAGGCCGCGCTGATAAATCGGCGTTGCAATAAAGAAGCGCCGTAGGTTCGTCAACTGTGGCTTGCAAGGTCTCAGTTCCAAAATCTAACATTCTGGAACCGTCAAAATATTAAAAACTATTTGAGGTTTAAGTTTTATGGAATCCAATACTAACGGCAAACAAGTTAGCGGCGTGGCAGCTAACCGTCGCTCACTAGTTCGGGTCAGTTTGACGGCATTATTCGCGGCGTTGATAGCGGCGGGTACATTTATTTCTATACCACTGCCATTTACACCGGTTCCGATTGTTCTGCAAAATATGTTTGCATTGATGGCGGGTTTGACTCTGGGACCTGCGATTGGCGGCTCGGCTGTGGCGCTATACCTTATAGCCGGCGCAATAGGGCTTCCGGTTTTTGCCGGAGCCACCGGCGGGTTCGTTCATTTTTTTGGACCGACAGGCGGTTTTTTGTTCGGTTATTTATTTTCCGCAATACTCGCCGGTTTAATAGCCGGCACACCGCAAAGCGGTAAAAATACACCCGTTTACAGGATTTTGCTTGCGGGCATCGCCGGAATTTTGATAGTGTACGTCCCCGGTGTCTTGCGCCTAAAAGCAGTGTTGAACGTGTCGTGGGCGGGAGCGCTTGCCACCGGTTTTACGCCGTTTATTATTGGCGATACTATAAAGACCGTAATTGCCGTGATTGCCGCCGGCAGCCTCCGTAAAAGCGCCGCCAAAGCGCTGAATGGATAACCAGTTAAAGCCATCCATTTTTTCAATACGGCGGCTTTCAAAGCAATTTTCCAGCGGACGTGTTGCGCTTTCTGAAATAGACCTTGAAATACCCGCAGGCGAGACACTTGTGATTGCCGGAGCCAACGGTTCGGGAAAGACCGTGTTAATGAAAATCATCATGGGTCTGATGGAACCTTCTTCCGGTGAGATTTTTTTTGAAGGAAAACCGCTTTCGAGGTCAATAGACTGCCTGCGCCGCACTGCCGGATTAGTTTTCCAGGACGCGGATACGCAAATAATCGGGGAAACCGTCGCGGAAGATACGGCGCTGGGGCCCAAAAATCTAAAATTACCGCCAAATGTAGTAGATGAGCGTGTTTCCGCCGCGTTAAAAGCCGCCGGTCTCGAAGAAAAATACGATTATCCAGCTAGAAGTATGTCCGGTGGAGAAAAAAGACGGCTTGCTGTTGCCGGAATTCTCGCGATGGGCTGTGAAACTATCATTATGGATGAGCCATTCGCAAATTTAGACTGGCCGGGTGTAAAAAATGTGCTGCAAATTATCATAGATCTAAAAAATGACGACAAAACTGTAATAATACTTACGCACGAACTTGAAAAAACACTCGCTTATGCCGACAGACTCGTTATACTGTCCGGCGGACGGATTGCCGGCGACGGTGAGCCTGAGTCTGTGCTGGACAGCCTAAAACCGGAGTACGGCGTGCGCGATCCGCGGTGTTCGTATCATGCCGTTAAGGACTGTTCGTGGCTGTAACCCCCTATTCGTACATGACAAAACGCACGCCGCTTCACCGCATAAACGCTGGAATAAAGATGTTATTTCTGTTGGGGTTTTCTACGGCGGCTTTTTTTTTGAATCTTGCCTGTTCGTGCATACTGAGCGCGGCGCTTATTTTGACGGCGTTTGCCGCCGGTATAAACCCGTTAAGGCTGCTGCGCGGCAGCCGCCCCGTCATATTTTTGGGGATATTTGTCGCGCTCGGACGGGCGCTCAATTTTTCGCCGCCATTTTTTGAAACCGAAGGTTTTTTTAGCGGCCTCATGTTTTTGTGGGGTATGCTGCTGTCATTTTGTGCGGGTGCGCTGCTGTTTGCCGTAACAACTATGGCGGAACTGCGGGAAGCTGCCGCCAACGCGGAGCGCGTATTGTTAATGCCGTCCGCCGCGCTGCTTAAAGAAGCTAAATGCCGGTATTTACGAAATATTTACGAGTCTCTGCGCCGCCCGAAACTTGGCTTGGCGTTAAGCCTTATGATGGGTTTCATTCCTCGCTTTTTCGTGGAATGGGAGTCGCTATGCGGCGCTTACCGCGCTCGCGCCGGAAAACGGGGCGTAACCGAAATTAAAACCCTTATTCCCATAGCCGTAAACCGCATGATAGATATGGCGGTTGAAAGCGCGTCCGCGCTGGAAGCGCGCGGCGCTCTTCTTTAATACGGCCTGCCCGCGTAGGAACTGTAAAAAAATAAAATGCACAGCATTTTATTTTAATTGCTTATGCCATAAGGAAATAACATGACCAAATGGTCATGTTATTTCCTTACAGTTCCGTAGGGAGTTCCGGCCTAAAGCCTACTGCTTGGCAAGCAGTAGGCTTTAGGCGAAATTTCCCGGGAAGCTAAACATATTTAGTTAGCGCCCTGGCGTATATGTTATCTTTATCTGTCCATCATTGCCGGATTTTGCGGGTATTGATGAATCGCTTCCTTTCTTACATACCCCGTCGGTAAACGTGTAGTCCTGATATTCGGGTTGTATCCAGTTGGCGCCACTTTCAACGCCAGATGTGTAGCCGTATACAAAGCCCGAACCGCCGCCGCCGCCCGTAACTGTATTGTCACCATCCGCAGTCGGTCTGGCTTTTCCGCCAAAATAACCGCCGCCGCCGCCACCGTGACCTTCCGCGGAAAAAGATAAACCGTTTCCGTTACCGCCTAGCGCGCCTTTTCCAAAACTATGTCCCCCGTTCTGCTTTCCGCCCGCCGGATCATTACTAACACTATCCATGGCCTTTCCTGCGCCGCCTTCCACGCCGCCGCCCACGCCGCCGAGCCCATCGCTTATCGATTTTCCACCGCCGCCGCCCGCAACGATGATGCGTGAACGAAGGGATTCCGTGTCGTCTGTGCCGGAAATAAACCGGACATCGCTCGCGCCACCGCCACCGCCACCGCCGCGGTAAGATGATGATATTGCGTTACCACCGTTGCCGCCGCCGTTCCAGCCACCCGTGCCGCCGTCTGGTTTTGCACCGATACCGCCTTTTTCTCCAACAAGTAAATAGAGTTTAGTATTGGCCGTCAGATTAGTTATTGAACCCGCTGAATATCCGCCTGCGGCTCTTTTATCATTATCAGCAGACTCGTTAGTTATCCCGCCGTCCGCGCCCCATACCTCAAACTTGTACGTTCCACGTGAGACAAGAATCGTAATCTCTTTTGGCGATTTTGAATGCCCAACACTTATGCTCATTCCGCCGGTAGAAGAGTCGTACGTCCAGTCGGACGGAACGGCAACCCACTTCGCGTAGTATGTCGCGTCTCCGGTAACCGGCGTAGCCGCCGTAACTTCGCTGCCGCCGCCGCTAGCCGAAGTCCACCATCCATCGAACAGGTAATTGGTATTTTTGGGTATCGTTGTTGGCAGTGTCCCAACCTTGACATCAAACTCCGAGTTACCCGTCCCAAACACTGTTTTATTATCTGGAGATGCATCAGTAGTCGCACCGTTCCAGTTAAAGGTCAAGTTGTATCCGGTAAATTTCCATCTAGGCGATACGGTTATCTCCTCCTGCGTAAGAACAGTATCAAGTTCGATAAGATCGCCTCCGTTATACCAGTTGTTTTCGTCCCCCGCTTCTAGTGAATAGTTATCGCGCGACCCCACAACAGGCAGCGTAACCCCGCCCTGAGCAAGCGTCTGCGGATACTTTACCGTGTATCCTTCCGTTTTGCCGTCCCACCACTTGAAAATTATACGGCGCGTCTTCCCTGTCCACCTCGAATATACCGTTATATCATCCGTTACAACCGTTTCTAGCGTAAACTCTGTCGCAAGTCCATCGCCTTTGTCGTAATACCATTTGTCATAGTCCCATTCATAGTATTCGTGTGAAGGGACTGACAGGC
>JAISZZ010000170.1 GCA_031284385.1 Treponema sp. | reverse complement strand
GAGACAGTGGGAAACAGTACACATCGGCACGAGGCATCACTGTCGCATCAAACGCGGCAGATTTGACGTACGCCGTAACCCGTACATACGCTGAGGCTCGTTGCCGCTTCGCGTGGGGTATGACTGCGCTTTCCGCCGGTATACCGATGTTTCTTTTTGGCGAGGAAGTGGGAGCGCAAAAACGGTTCAAGTACAATGCGGTTTTGCAAAACAAAGAGGATATTAGGGGAATGGCGGGGAATGGCGGGGAAGGACGGTTTTTATACCAGTTTTACTCAGAAGTCAACGCATTACGAAGCGCTCATACAGGGCTTCGCAGCCGTTTAATTGAGATTATACATGTGCATAACGAAAACCGTGTCATCGCGTTCCGCCGCTGGGATGAATATGAATCTTTTCTGATTATCGCAAGCCTTGCCGATCATCCCTATGATAACGGTTATGTCGTGCATGGTGAAAATCTAAGATCCGGTTTATGGCAAGAAGTGTTTAACAGCGATGCCACGCAATACGGCGGCGCCGGTGTTGGAAATGCTGGTATCATGCTGCGGTGCGCCAATGGCGACATCAATCTGGTGGTCCCGTTTGCAGGATTTGTAGTCTTGCAATGGCAGCGTGAGAATTGATGGAATAGAGGTGAGACTTCGCGTCAAGGTTGCAGCCAAGCGTGAGTCTATAGTTTTGGAACAAACTCCGGTGATAAAAATACTGGAAACGTTGTTACCACAAATTTTATGTAAAAGGAGTATTTTATGGAAACCAAAGGAATGACTGGTGTAAGCGAAGCGGATGTACTGAAATGCACCGGCAAAGATATATGCGCGTTCTGGGAAAAACGCTTCAAGGAGGCGGAACGGAATTGGACTGGAAAACGTCCTGTCGCCGGCGCCGCTGCAAAATTGGTGGATGGCAGCCTTGATGTCGCTGCGGAGGTCAAGCGTATCACCGGTAATGACATCAAACTTGACGATGCGGGGACACGGAAACCGGTGTTGCTTTTGGCATCCAAATTCGGCGTATGGGCATCCGAATTGACGCTGGTTGCCGGAACCCTGCTCAAAGCCGGATATCAGGTGAAAATAGGTACGGAAGACGGTTCTCCGCCGCATTTTCTTAGCGTCAGTATGAATCCTGATTTTGCTGACAGCTCATGGCGTGCGTCTGTAGTGTCAAGCGCAGAGCAAGCGTTGGCGTTCCGGTTTCTGAATCCAAAAAGCGCGGAACATACAATACTGAAAAAAGAAAATATCGTAAGCCTGCACACGCTGGCAAGGCCGCCGCAAGTGGGGGACTATTTTAAAGATAAACAGCAATTTACGGCATATACCAAAGCGTTGGAAGATTCGTTGCATATAGCGCAGGACTATTCCGCTCTATGCATTGCTGGCGGTTCGGGAGCCATTCCGGGTTTTATGTTTGACCGGGGACTGCACAGCCTGATTCTGGCGTTCCACCGGCTTGGCAAGCCTATTATGGGTGAATGTAATGGCGCACTCGCTGTTTTGCAGACATTGGAGCCGTTGACTGAAAAATCAATCCTTTACGGACGGGTAGTAACAACTCATTCCACTTTGGACGAATACCAAAACGGGTGGGGGTGGACTATGCCGTTTGAGCAAGACACGGACAACTTCTGGCGAGATGGCGCATTTGACCTCGCGGCGTATGTTGCGGCCGAACAATGGTGCATCCCGGGAACAGGCGGAAATCCGCTCATTGATTCCGAGGGATATTTTCGCGCCGCTGTAGGGTGCGAGGGGCGGTTTTTCTCGCCTGCCGGCAGTTCTTATGCGGTGGCGGTTGACGGACATTTTATTACGTGCCGTACTACGCCAGACGGATACCCTGGCGCATTGACGCTCATAGCTCTGCTCAACAATAAAAAGGCTTTTCCATCGCCGTTTTTAATTTATGATGACTGGCGGGGCTGTTCCATTGCTTGAGACGGCAGCCCGCAGCGCGGTACCGCTCCGGTTGGCGTGACAATTTTATACCGTGTTGAAATACACTTTCTGACGTTTTTCCACGAAGCAAACATTCTTTATTCTTTTATTCTGGCGGCGAACCAGATGGACATCCTCGCCACAGAGCGGGCGGAGTATTACCCCCCCCCCCCCCACCTGCGAATAAATGACACTTTGAATTGCATTACCATGCGTGTTGCGCCGGCTTCACAACATTGCCGCAAAGCCGTATACTATCCACTGTGAATGATGCTATGCTCATCGCTGGAGCCGGTATGGAACTTGTTTCGGCTCTCGCGGAAGAGGCCGAAAAACGTAATATAAAAACAGCGCGGGCGCTGATTCAAAGCCGGAACGGAGCTGGCAGGTTTACTCACGCCGCGGCAGCCGAAAAAACGGCATCGCTCGACTGGAATCCGGGCAGTCCTATTTCCGCCCGTAGTCTTATTTTGGCTGCTGAAAACAAGGTAGGGCATTTGAGCGGAGGCATCATAGTTTGTACCGCGCCCGATAACGCTGAGGCCTCTGATTTTTCCCCAGCCGGAATAGATATTATTGTCAACAACCATATAAAATCTTATATGCTGTTAGCCAATGAACTTTCGCGTCATTTTAGGGCAAGGCAGAGCGGCTCTCTCGCGCTTGTTTTGTTTGAAAAACCGGTGTCAGGCATCCTTGCCGCCCCCATTTTCAGTTCTTTCAAAAGTTTTTCCGGCAGCCTTCTCGCCCACTCCAATCCGGAGTATATCAGGACGACGGCTTTTTCCTGCGAAGAGAAAATTCCGCCGCCGGTAAACGAATTTGCCGCATACGTGTTCAAAACCCTCTCCGAAAATAAAAAACTTGACGGCGCGAAATGGTTCAAGTTTACAAAATTGAAACGCAATCTAAAGCTGACGTAAAAATTCCGCTGGAGCGTGATTATTCTTGTTTGCCACGGTCTTTGCGGTAGGCGGCGAATTTCCGGTCCTTTAGGTTTTCCATGATTTTTAGGCCGGATTTCGCTTCCATCCAAAGTTCGCGGGCATTTTCTACTTCTAGCGATGCGGCGGCAGCGGCTTTTAGCAGTTGTTCCTTCTCGGACTCAAGTCTTTGCAGGTAATTTTCATAATTATACATATACGGCAGGGAATTTCCACCCGAAAAACGGTTTGTTGTCGCGGTTTTTTGTTCTATGGCTAGGGCTGCAAGCCTGTTTTCTATCTCAGAGAGTGCACTTACCGCCCGCCCCAGCTCGTTTTTCGCCTCGTTTTCCGCGTGTGAGCGCAATTTAAGGATTTTTTCCAGAGTAAACGTGAATTTTTTCATGGGCTACACCTGAAAACGCATAAACTAAATATCCTCAGAGAATTTTACAACCGGTACATTGGAGTTATTCAAACCGGACGGAGGCAAATCCTGTTTGTTTGAGGATATCCATTCCGCTTCCGGTATCTCTATACCCGCTATCTTTCCGAGCCGCGACAATGTTTCGCTCAGCGTAGCTTGTTCGCCGGTACTCTGAATCAGAAAGTCTTCGATTTCGGAACGTTTAGCAATTGCGGCATCTATATCGGGATTTGACCCCTGTTTGTAAGCGCCCGCGTTGATGATGTCCTCAGATTCGGCGTAATCGGCCATGAGCCGCTTAACAATGCGTACCGCTTTCTTCGTTTCCGGCCCGGAAACATCATCGGCGAGACGGGAAATGCTTTGAAGCGCGTCAACCGGCGGGTAATGCCCCCGCGAAGCGAGGCGGCGGGAAAGCACGATATGGGCATCTAAGGTGGCGCGCACATTGTCGGAGACCGGCTCATCCATGTCATCGCCTTCGACAAGCACTGTGTAAAATGCCGTAATTGAACCTTTGTCACTCACGCCTGCGCGTTCAAGAAGTTTCGGCAGCAGATCAAACACGCTGGGCGGATAGCCGCGGTGAGCCGGACTTTCACCGCGGGAAAGTCCTATTTCACGCTGGGCACGGGCGAATCGCGTTATCGAATCGAACAACAACATCACATTCATACCCAGATCACGAAAGTATTCGGCGATGGCGGTGGCCGTATACGCGCCCTTCAGCCGTTCAAGCGAACTTTTATCGCTCGTGGCTGCCACTACAACCGAGTGTTTCAGCGTATTTTCACCCAAACTATTGATGACAAAGTCGTTTAATTCCCTGCCGCGTTCACCGATTAGCGCGATAACGTTCACATCGGCGCGGGTACTGGCCGCGATCATGCCCAGAAATGTTGATTTACCAACGCCCGCCCCGGCAAATACGCCGATACGCTGACCCTTGCCCACCGCTAAAAGCCCATCAATGGCACGAATTCCGGTAACAAGCCGTTCCGTTATCATCGGGCGGGAAAACGCCGGCGGCGCTTCGCGTATGGCGGGGACTCGTTCCGTTGCTGTAAAACCCTTGCCGCCATCCAGAGGTCTTCCCTGAGCGTCAAGAATATGTCCCAGCATATCGGGCGAACAGGGTATTTCAAGGCCGTTTCCTGAAGCGACAACTCTTGCGCCAAGCTCTATGCCGTCTGTCGAACCGTATACCATGAGTTGAACTGTCGAGCCGTTCAAACCGGTAACTTCGGCAAGAAGAACGCTGCCGCGGGTTTCGATGGCGCACAATTCCCCCACAACAGACTGCGGCCCCACGCTTTCAACAAGAAGCCCCTGCACACGGAATACATGCCCTACAAACTTTATAGTGTCAGTCTTTTGAACGGTTTCCATATACTTTGCAAAAAGTTTTCCCATTTTATTCCTTACTACCGCAGAAATATTAAACTAATTTGTATTGTAAAAAAATTCAAGAGTGAATCTTTAATGGGCGGCACATTTAAACAACATGATTTTTATGTTGCCGTGTCAATTTCATTGACATATCAATTTCGTTGACGTGTCAATTTCATTGACATCGCGCTCAATAAACCCATGAGGGGGGGGGGGGGGGACGATTTCCATACCTTTTGCGGCACACAGTCACCCTTATCGTCCGTCCCCCCTGTCTCCAGCCGCCGCTTACGCGCCGTCTTCCGCCACCCCCCAAAAATCCACCTACCCCAAGAAAAGGGTCCGCGAATTACACGAATTACACGAATAATTCACGGACGCTAATCCGGCGCTTGACGCACCTTTCCAGTTTATGCTATACTTCCTCTATGACTAACAGGGGAACGGGATACGCCGCGGTATATACCGGCAGATTATTTTCAAGCGGACTAAATCCGCCCACAGCTTCAACAAGGCCGGAGTTTGCGGTAAGCAGCGCTACGCGCTGCGGCGCAAACTCCATAAGCAAGCGCTATGCGCTTGCGACAAACTCCATAAGCAAGCGCTTGCGCTTGCGACTCAATCCCCCCCCCCCCCCAGTACAAAACTCTTAATCAAAACATCGTTTCAAACGGGCCGTCAAAAGGCCGGTTTATTCTCATTTAAGGGATATTTCCCGAAATTTTTATTGCGAGGTGAGCTATGAAAAAGCAGATTTCCTTCGGCAAGAGTACAAGCCCAACGGCACGGTTTCTTGCGGCGTTTGTAGTACCCGTCATACTGATATTGGCGGGCGTGTTTTCGGCCTGCGAAGATCCTGCGGGCGGAATCGAAATTTCA
>JAISZZ010000139.1 GCA_031284385.1 Treponema sp. | reverse complement strand
CTGCGCGCTTCTTACCCCGCCATGCTTGCGGCGGCTTCTTCCATTCTTGAACACGGGCGCTCACTCGAAGCGGACAAGCTCTGTATGCCGATAAAAGAAATCCTCAATCTAATCCCGGATACCAAATAGCCCCCCCCCCCCCACAATAACCAAGCCGTTTACGCACGGCGTTATATGTGGTTGTGGGTTACGGCGTGAATTTTCATGGCGTATAATTCTTTTCTAAATAGAGACGTATTGCGGCGCGGGCGGAATTAAAAGCTATCTTATCAAAATCTATTTTGCCGTACTCTATAAATTCTACTCCGGCAATTTCTTCTTGCTGTAGACATAGCATTTCTTTCGTTAGTCCGTCTGCGCGGATGCTAAAAAAGAAGTCGCAGGTATTATAGACAATATTTTTGTAAGGGTATAAATTTGGAAATGAAGAGAGTAAAACTATTTTTTCGCGGTCCGGTGTCCAGCCTATCTCTTCACTACATTCGCGGATAAGCCCGTCGAGTGCGCCCTCTCCGGGTTCGATAAAACCGCCCGGCAAATCGAGTCTACCGGCTTCCGGCTCTTTACCGCGCCGAAGCAGCATGACGCGCCCGCCTGAGTCGATTATGAGCCCTGCCGCAGCGGCCGTGTTGTGGTAGTAAACAAAGCCGCAGTCAGGACACCGGAAAACATGATTGTTTTCAAAGCTAATATTCTTTGAGGCGCATGATGGACAGTAACAAAACATATTTGATGTTATAATTTTTTTTGATAAAAGGAAAGAGGTATGATTTCGGAACGAAAAATAAGGGTTCGGACTTATGAATGTGACAGTTACGGTCATGTGAATAATGCCAATTATTTGAATTATCTTGAATATGCGCGTTTTGAATTTCTGCGTGACATAGGTTTCAATTATCATGGAATATTACAGGCCGGATATGGCGTTTATGTCGCCCGTATAGAAATCGATTACAAGCGTCCCGCTTTGATGGACGATGAAATTCTACTTCAGTCATGGCCTGTAAAAAAGGGCGCGGTGAGCGGCGTTATAGCGCAAAAAATTACAAGAGGCGGAGATACAATCGCTGAAGCAAAAGTGACGTGGGCATTTGTTGACAAAAATGGCGTACCGTCAAGACTGCCCGCTGAATTCGACACGCCATTGCTGGGTCCTGAAAAATGAGACTTCGCACAACGATTGCACAAATTATGCGCCGCATAATTTGCGCCGCAAAATTTGCGCAGCGGCAAACTGAGGATAACAGCGCAGCAGTTATTTCTCAATCGGATAAGGAAATTTATACCACATGGTTTAATGCCAATTTTTGTAGATGCTGCCTTGTTCGCAGTTAGGGTTGCAACGCTTACAATATATCGCGTCCTTCGTGGCGGGAAGGTTTATTTTTAACTTCATTTAAGGCTTGAAGTCCAAAAATATCTTTACTTTTTAATTCTTCCGTTATCGAATCGGGAATCAGCATCATTGAATTTCCGGCCTTCAATCCCTCATTCAAAATAGAAAAGGCTTTTAATTTAATAGCCGGTTCACATTTTTCGTAAATCCGCGCCGCTTCTTCCAGTTTTTTGGCTATTTCAATTTCAGCTTCTGCCAGTAGAATCCGCCCTTTCTTTTCACGCTCAGCCTGCGCCAGCCGTGAGAGAGAATCCTGTAGCGCTTCCGGTATCATAATATCTGTAATTTCGGTATACAGAACGGTGATGCCCCACCCCGTTGTTTTTTTATCAACATCCATCTGTATTTGCTTTTCGATAATATCGCCTCGCTGTAAGAATGTAGTTAAATCATTGCTTGAAACAGCGTTACGCAGAGCGGTTTTTGATGAAAGAATAACAGCGTCCTCATAATTTTCTACTTCCAAAACAGCTTTTTCCGGATCCCAAACGAGCCAAAAGCATAGCGCGTCAACAGTTACCGTAACCGAATCGAGCGTAAGCGTTTCTTGCGCTGAAAAATCAGACACACGAATCCGTATATCAATAATTTGAGCGACACGGTCAATAAATGGAATTATAAAAAATAAACCCGGCCCGCGTATCGAGTTAAATTTTCCAAAACGCAAAATCACAGCGCGTTCCCATTCATCATTTTTACGCAGTCCAATAAGCAAAACTGAAATTGTAAACATTGCAGGCAGTATCGCCGCAGTCATTGCTGGCCGCAGTTCAAGTGCACTAATTCCCGCAGTTACGCAAAAAACAGCGATAATAAAAAAAGCGAAACACCAGTAACCAATATGCGCCGCGATATTAAAGCGCCGCTTTTTTTTAATGTTTTTAATATATTCTGATTTTTTCGTCATGTGATTCACCTCCATCATATTTTTTTAGCAATTTAATAACAGCGTTACGATCTAGCCCTAATTCACTCATTTCGCGCAAAAAACGTTCCGCCGTTTCAAAAAGTTTTTTATTATGCTCATCTTCGGCTGGCGCGGAAATTCTGTCGGAAATATATGTGCCGCTTCCAACTTGTGTCAATAAAATACCGCGGATTTCAAGCTCGTTATATGCTTTCGCTATTGTGTTCGGGTTTATTTTCAGTTCTACGGCGAGTGCTCGTATAGTAGGCAGTCTGTCGCCGGTTTTCATGCGTCCTGACAGTACCGCATTCTCGATCTGTTTAATAATCTGCCTGTAAACAGGAACTCCGCTTCTCATATCAAGAGAGAATTTCACCTGTCTGCCGGATAATGTACTACCCATATAGCACAATGTAAATCTAAAAACAAACAGAGTCAAGGTAACGCAGCAAGACATCGAAAATGCTGAGTAGACAGGACAAATGACACAGTATGGGGAAAAAACCCATAAGGCACAGATATAATGCTAATAAGTAAAAAAAGAGCATAAGGAGCGCCAAATTGGATGTGAAAATAATGAGCCTCCACACGGCTTGCCGCACGGTATCTTAAGCGTTGTATTAGTTTGAACGGAGGCTCGTTCTGTAGGGAAATTTATAATACCCTCCCCCGCGAACCGGTGAGCGGGTTCTTAGTTTAATACCAAATCTCTGTAGGCGTTGCATTACTTGAGCCGTGGCAAGCGTACAAACAAGTTTTTGTCGGGGTATTAAACCAGATATTGCAGAATAAATCAGCGCTGCTTTAATGCGAATGTCAACGAAGTTGACACTCCTTCCTTAATGGGTTAAGCAGGATGAAATGAGCTTGCTCCTTAGGGCAACGCTGACGCCAACTACATTGGCGAGGCCTCATTTAATCAGCGCCACTCTAAGTCTCGCCGTAAAATTTGCCGATAAAAACATGATCTATGTTTTTGCCTACAGTATTTTATAGATACAGAACGGCGTTGTTGGCGCTGGGACTCTTTTTT
>JAISZZ010000119.1 GCA_031284385.1 Treponema sp. | reverse complement strand
AAGAACGACAGGATGCGAGGGCAACTCGGGTTAGCTTGCATTTGCGGGACATACGCGGGCCGAACGTTAATTTGATTGGAGAGCGGCGACTGGGTCGAGTTTCGCGGCGCGGGAGGCGGGGTTAAATCCGAAAAATACGCCGATGAAGGCTGAAAATAGGAACGCGGTAAGGCAGGCGGCGGCATTTACCACGAAGGGCCAGTTCATCACATATACCGCGCACAGACTTATCAAAAGTCCCGCCGCAATGCCGATAAGTCCGCCCGTCAGCGTGATTGCGGCCGCCTCTATCAGGAATTGCGCCCGTATCGCCGCGCCGGATGCGCCGATTGCCTTGCGGATACCGATTTCTTTTTTCCGCTCCGTGACCGTTACTATCATTATGTTCATGATGCCGATTCCGCCGACCAGCAGAGAAATGGCCGCGATACCGGAAAGCAGCAGGCTCATTGTGCCGGAAACGGCCTCGAACTGGGACAGCGCCGACTTCATCGACATGATGTTTACGGAATACTCGTCTCCGGTGAGCGAGGCAATATATGCGCGAATCGCGTCTGTAACGTCAACCGCGTAGTTTTGGCTGATTGCCTCAATTACAAAAGTTGACGCATCAGGTGACGGCTCGATTTTTCTTGTATAGAAACCGCGCGGCACATAGACGGATGAGTTTTCAAAACCGCCGTTTGTTTCCGCGAGAACGCCTTTTACCGTAAACCCAAACGATTGATCCTGATATAGCAAAATTATCTTTTTACCGGCGGCGCCGCCTTCGGGAAACAGTGATTTCGCGGCATCGCTCTGAAGTATTGCCGCCTGAGCGCCCTGCACGTCATCGGAAACCGAAAAATACTCCCCGTAATCCAGCTCAAGGCCGCTCATCTCAAGGTAGCCACATTCGACCGCGCTGCCCGATACATTGACATCGTTGTCGTTGTTACGCAGAGTCACGCCCAGCGAATTAACATTCCATATATGTTTTATATGCCTAATCTCGTCGAATAATTTTGCCTTGAATGCATCGTTAAACCTGATGTTCGCTGCCCGCAATCGCCAGCCCGCCGAAACTCTTACCAGATTAAGGCCGGATGAGCCGAAAGTAGCCGTTACATTCCGCCGGGCGCTCTCGCCTATGGAAGTAATAACAATTACAGACGCGACTCCTATGATGATGCCGAGCAGCGACAGTATCGCACGCGTTTTGTTACGGCGGAAGGTTTTTAAGGCAAATATTAAATCCTCAATCATGCGTTTACTATAACCTGTAAACAGTCTTACCTTCCAGCGGGTTTCTATTCGGTGGAGGCGGCGCTGGAAAGACTGTTCGCCTCGTTCAACTATACCCATACCGGAATCGCGATTAGGTGAATATGCCTCAGGCCGTGGCGCGGGAACAGACTGCCATTAAAACTACTCATGCCCTAGACTTTTTTTTCCTTTCTAATTACTGTTTTTTTATGAAGCGCGTTTGTTTTTTTCTGGTTGCGCTACTTTTAACGTTGAATATGACTTTTTCTCAAACAAAGGGCACGGTATTTGCGCCGTTTGTTTCGAGATTAACAGCCGAAGTAACCGGCAGGCAAGTCAGGCTTTCGTGGATCGATTCAGACAGCGTAAAGGGGCCAGTCTACATTTACCGTTCAGTACAACCATATCAGAATAACGCCGGCGAAAAAATGAATCAGGCCGCTGAAGTGGCCTATGGTATGCGTTCATATACGGATATTGTGCCGACAGAAGGGAAGTGGTACTACTTTGTTGTTGCAAGCGATTTATCCCGTCAAAAATACGATTTGACTATCCCGTTCAATAACACTATAGACGTAAGCGTAGGCGGTAATAACAAGGTACCAGTTACCGGCAGCGATATAAACCCAGATGAATACGCGCCGGTTTTTTACAATTTCGGTACGCAGGTTAAACCTGAGCCCTCTCAAAACCCTTATGGCGGCGGCAAAAGCAGTTCGTCGTGGCCGTCTTACAGCTTTGCAGACGGAATTATTCATCCGCCTGCGAGGGCAAATATTACAGGCATTACCGCGACAGCGCGGGGAAAAGGCATAGAAATTACATTTTCTACTTCGGAGGCCTCAAAAAACGCGGTACTTTACCGGAGTATCCAGCCATTGCGTAATTTTTCAGACTTGCTTACCGCGACTGTAGCGGCGTTGAACGTTAAATCCCCGTACACAGATAATGTAACGCCCGGCGTCCCATACTATTACGCGATTGTATACGAAGATGATATTAGAAACGGCCGCGGAGAGATTTTTCCCGGCAGTAACGCTACATTTATTCCGGCGGAGGTTTCGCTTAATCAAAAATCCGCGCCGGATACCTATAGCGGCATCCCGAATTCAGGTTACACAGCGCCATACCAGCAAACCCAGCCTGTTGCAGGAGATGTGTCGCGGCGGTACGAGGATGGGGGAAGTTCCGTTAATGACGGCGCGTATCAGCAGCGTTCTGTCGTGCCAAGCGCGATTGATACATATCAGACTTACCGCACTTATCAGAATCAGAGTGATGAATCGTTGATACTGCGTGAACCACGTGTATTTAACAGTGATATGCGGATTTCCGGCGATCCGGCGGATCAAAAACTTTCCGCAATAGTGCAGGGGCCGTTCATGTGGAGGAACTGGGCGGCGGCTCGGACAGAGTTGGCAAACTATCTGTATGAGAACGCGGATAACAGCGCCGCGAGTACCCGTGCGCGCTTCTATTTGGCTCAATGCAGTTACTTTACAGGTGATATTAGGACGGCGCTCACCGAATTCCTAAAATTGCAACAAATTTACCCCGATGAAACTTCCATTTGGATACAGTCCTGTTTGAATAGGCTTGCTGAACGCTGACGGCAATGTTGAAAGCGGTTGTGTTACTGTTGCTGTTGGCCCCCGCTGTCGCGCCGGCGCGGGTGACGGATGCCGGCGTAAGACTCGCCGAGACAGCCGCGCATGATGAGATAGTAAATCTGTTAAAAGAAAAGGACATAGCGTTCAGGGAACGAGAATTGATGACAGATTACGGCGCTTTCGGCATTTCGATATATGTTTCGATACCGCCGGCTGTGATTTCTGAAACGCAAGGGCTTTTTATACTAGCCGTCCCAATATCTGACGGCGTAGAGGCAGTTACTCCTTCATGGGGACAGATGCTGGCCATAAATTTTATCGACCGCATTTTGGCGGAAACGCCGGCTTTTGAAACGCTTGTCTGTTTTTTAGGCGATAGTTGGATGGCCGGAGGTGAGCGTGCCGGACTTCAAGCTCTGCTGGACGATATTCGAGACCGTGAAAGCGCCGCTCTCGTGTACTGCGATTTTTCCGCGCCGCCCGCCGTGTTTACCGTTTTCAGGGGGAGAGGAGGGACATCTGCGACTCTTGAAAGTGCGGCTTCTTTTTTTGAGGCCTGCAACGAGGCTGACATCCCTTGCCTTTTCGATTCAGGCTGCGTTTTAAGCGCGGACGGCACCGTACCAGTGTTGTACATCAGTGAGGCCGCCTCAGCTCCGTTTTCCGCGAGACAAACCGGCAGAGAAATTACAGACAGCGAGACTTCGGCGTTGTTGTATGATTATGCGGCGAAACTCACGCTGGATAAAAGCGATATGGAAACAGCAGAATATAACTATGCCTATATAGGGTTTGATGGTAAAGGTTTCTTTATTTCCGAGTATAACCTTGTTATATTGGCGCTTTTTAGTTCCATTCCTGTTAGTATACTCTGTTTTTTTCTGTATAACGCGGCAAAATCCCGCCGCAAACGGTTTTTAGCTTTTATTTTTGACGTGGGTCTGCTGTTAATCATACCGGTTTTGTTTACTTTATATACAAATAACGGTGAAAATATGCCAGATTCCGCAAAATCCGGCCCAAAAACCGTGCGAATCATGAATGGAAACACGGAGGCGGAGCGGTATTTTACGGTAAACACTGAAAGCAGGCGATTTTTGGAACGCAAAATAATCAAAATCAACGTAGATGCCCGCTTGCCGCCGTTACGGTATAAACTTTTTTTTACGCCGCGGGACATGGAAAACAGCGTCTATTTTATATATGATGCGCCTATGCCTTACTCTGGAGACGGCAACCGCATTGAATTCATATTGGGATATTATCCGCCGAATCCGCTTGATATGGAAATATCTCTGCCGCAAGATATGGCGGGTAGTTTTACCCTAGAGGTTCTTTTTGAAAACGATTTAAACATTATTGAAATTTTCACTCCGACCTAGTTATAAAACATACAATTATGTAGTAATGTTGTTTTTAGCTACAAAATTGTAACATAAATTGAATTATGCCGATAAAAATAAAATTTAAGTCTACTACACCCAAAAATACCGGCGAGCGGACTGTTTGAAAAACTACTATTTTGTAACAATGATGGGATGAATTTACAGTCCCTTACATTTTTGATACTAATTACATACAAATATTTAAAATATACTGTTGATTGGCACACTTCCTGCTTTATATTTCTATATAAAAATACTCGCAGGAGGAAAAATGCGAAAAAAAAAGTTAATTGCGGCTGTATTGATGGGACTGGTTGTGGCCGGTTCTGTTTTTGCACAGGATGAATGGACGATAGAAAACGCGCTGGACATGATTTGGCTCTTTCTTGGCGCCGCGCTCGTGTTTATAATGCAGGCCGGGTTTGCGCTTGTTGAAACGGGGCTTACCCGTGCGAAAAACGCGACAAATATCGTGATGAAGAACTTAATGGACTTTTGTATCGGTGCCATCGTGTACTGGGCCATCGGTTGGGGGCTTATGTATGGGGCGGATGCTTTAGGCGGCCTTATCGGAACATCGGATTTTTTCAAAAATGTTATGGATGACCCCGTATACTACCGCGACTGGTTCTTCCAAGTTGTGTTCGCGGCGACTGCCGCCACAATAGTTTCGGGCGCAATGGCAGAGCGGACGCAGTTTAAGTCTTATCTGATTTACACCTGCTTCATCTCGGCATTCATATACCCTGTTTCCGGGCATTGGATATGGGGAGGCGGCTGGCTTTCTGAACTTGGTTTCCATGATTTTGCCGGTTCAACCGTAGTACATTCAGTGGGTGGCTGGGCTGCCCTGATGGGCGCTTTGGTTTTAGGCCCTCGTGTAGGCAAGTATGTAAAAGGCCCTGACGGTACTGTTTCGGTGAAGGCATTCCCCGGACATAGTATGCCGCTTGCGATGACGGGCATATTCCTGCTCTGGTTCGGCTGGTACGGCTTTAACGGTGCGTCCACTCTTTCCGGCTCAAGCCCCGACATAGCCCGCGTCTGCGTTACGACAACGTTGGCGGCGGCGGCAGGCACGGTAGGGGCGCTCGCTACATCTTGGGTTTGGTTCAAGAAACCGGACGCTTCGATGTCGATGAACGGCGCGCTTGCCGGTCTCGTTTCGATAACCGCGCCTTGCGGCGTGGTATCTCCGGCGGCCTCAATCATAATCGGACTCATCGGAGGCGTACTCGTAGTGCTTTCAGTCGAATTCATCGACAAGGTTCTAAAAATTGATGATCCTGTCGGCGCTTCTTCCGTTCACCTTGCTTGCGGCATCTGGGGCACTCTTGCCGTAGGTATCTGGGGAAATGTCGAAGGTACGGCGGTGGGTTTACTGCACGGCGGCGGCACGGCTCAACTTGGCGTTCAAGCGTTAGGCATTGTAAGCGTAGGCGCATGGGCGGCAATCACCAGCCTCATCCTGTTTGTTGTTATCAAAGCTATTACCGGACTTCGTGTTTCGCAAAAAGAAGAACTTCAGGGGCTTGATATTACCGAACATAAGGCGGATGCCTACGCGGGCTTCCAGATCTTTAGCAATATGTAGGGGGCGGCGATGAAGTTAATTGTTGCGTATATTCAACCTCATGCGTTGAATGAAGTTAAGCAGGAATTGTACAAGACTGAGGTATACAAACTTTCGGTAACTAACGCGTTGGGCTGCGGCCAGCAAAAAGGCTACACCGAGCATTACCGCGGTGTTGAAATGGAAGTAAATCTGTTAAAAAAAGTGCGTATCGAAGTGGCTGTAAACGACAATTTCGTTAAGCCGACCGTTGATGCGATAATCAAGGGCGCGCGCTCTGGAGATATTGGTGATGGCAAAATTTTTGTCCTGCCCATAGAAGAATGTATCCGCATTCGCACCGGAGAAACCGGTGCCAGCGCGATAGGATAAACCCGGGAAAAAGGTGGTGGGGAGGCGCGGTTCAACAAATTGAATCGCGCCTTTTTTTGTCGTTTTAACACGCTAAATAGCGCGCTAAATTAATTTAGCGCGCTACTCTTAGCGAGCTATTTAGCGCGCCATCTGCTGCGAACTTCTTCCAGTGAACGCGGGCCGTCGGGTCCTATACATTGTTTGCAAATATCAATGTCTATTCCCGGCAGTTTTTGTAAACGCTCAAGCATTGATGAAGTTATCATTGGATCTCGAATATTTATGACAGAATATATGCGTAGAGGTTTTTCTTTGCCCTTCACTTCGATACTTTGCATTTCTTTTGTAATTAAATAATCGCTCACATATCGATATGTTTCTTCAGAAATTAGAATATCCGTGTCAAACAGATCATTTGGCCCTTCGATACGGGCGGCGAGATTTACGGCATCGCCGATAACCGTGTATTCCATGCGTTTCTCGCTGCCTATTTGTCCGGCGACTACATCGCCGGTATTTATGCCGCAGCCAAGTTTTATAAGCGGCATCTGATTTCCGAATTTGCGTATTCGATTTTTATTGAGACAACACAACGCGGCGCGCATGGAAAGGGCGGCGCATATACAATTTAGCGCATCTTTTTCCGAGCTGCCCGCCGTTTCAGGAGTTCCCCACAGCGCCATTATGATAACGCCTCCCTGCGTAAGAAATTTATCAACATTGCCGCCGTTTTCTGCAACACATGGAACCATAAAACGCAGATATTCATTGACAAAATCGACAATAGAGACGGCATCAAGACCATCTGCTATTTCATGGAAATCACGTATAAGCGCAAAACATATTGTAGCTTTTTTATTAACACCGCTGCGGGAAAGTTTTCCTTGTTTCGCGAGTTTTACTATCGCCTTGTTTGTGAATTTTTCAAAGTTTTCAAGACTGTTGCCCATGCCGATAAAATTTTGCGTCAATACGCCGAGTTCATCATTGCTATTATATGTAAGATTAAGATTATAATCGCCTTCTTCCATTTTAGTAACGGCATTTGTGAGCGATTGAATAGGCCTGCTTATTGTCTGAGAAAATAAAACTATAAATACGATAGACATTATCAGCACAACTATGCTTAAAATTATATTTCTGGTTGTAGTTTCAACTATTCCTCCAAAAACTACGCTTGCACGTATTATTGTCAGCAGCACTGTGGAGCCAATATTTAAACGTTGGACAGCGCCAAAATATTCATTTCCATTTTCATCCGTATATACATTTTGTATTCTTGAATTTGAATTTTCAAGAATATTTTTTACAAATGGAATATTACTAAAATTTAATCCGCCTAATAAAACATCAATATTGGGGTGAAGTAAAACATCGCCTTCTTCGTTCAGTAAATATGAAATATTATTTCCACCACCTAACAGCAGATTTAGGGTTTCGGAGGAAAAAAATACTTCCACCATAGAATTATTTACAGGCATCCGCATTACAATCGTAGGCGCTCCAAAGAAAGGCGTCGCATTACGCAGTAAAATAACGCCAAACGCGGCTTCTTTAATATCCGCGCCCGCCGTTGTTGACCATGATTTTGGCATATTGCGGTCTCCGCCTTTTTCCTTGAAAAAGGTTTCGTTTACAAAATAACTTCCGTCATCCGTTAGCATTGCCGTGATTTGATCATTTTGCTCAAAAAAGTAACGCGCCGCCGCGTCTTCGACATCCTGAGTGTTGGAAGAAATATTGTATCGGATAGATTCAATGTCATAAAAAAATACGGTAACTGCGGAATTTATACCGTGCAATCCTGTCTGAACCGCTTCGGATGTACGTCTATTTATGCTGAAATTGTTATCTTCCGCAGTTAATTTTACATCCGCGCTTACAAGAATGGAAACAAGCGCCGTTATCGCACCAAGGGACAGTAAAAGAAGTATGGCAACTATCGTAACTAATTTAACGGATATAGAAAACCGTATTTTCGGGGGAATAGTTGTAACAGTCTGTCCGGTATCTGCCGCCGCCGCCTCTTCAATTTTCTGCGAATCTCCGGTATCGCCTGCGGTATCGGTACGAATTTCAGGTTTTCTTTTTTTTACGGCAGTAGTTGTGCGTTGTTTAGCGCTTTTTTTAAGCTGTTTTAAGTCTTCTTTGCTGCTAATACTCTCAACTATGGGACCTGATCCGGAGAGTATAATTTTATCTGAGCCGATTGAGACATCCCTGATTCTTGGAGGCGGATCGTCCAACGGCTCCAGCTCAATTATATTGTCAATATCCGTAGAAAATTCTGGTATTCTGCCGTATCCGGTTCCGTTAGCGCTTTGCCGTATTAAAATATCGTCCCAAATTCCTTTTGGTTCTTTGCGGTGGTCGATGCCGCTGCTAAAAGGGTTATGCGCCTTATCGTATTTATCGGCAGGCATTTGTTTTACAGCGCCAGTACCTGCCACCGTCCTCATCTGCGGTCTAGCGGGAATTCTCTGTTGATTCACCGCGCCAGCCTGCGGTCTAGCGGGAATTCTCTGTTGATTCGCCACGTTTGCCTGCGGTCTAGCGGGAATTCTCTGTTGATTCACCGCGTTTGCCTGCGGTCTAGCGGGAATTCTCTGTTGATTCACCACGTTTGCCTGCGGTCTAGCGGGAATTCTCTGTTGATTCGCCGCGTTTGCCTGTGGTCTAGCGGGAATTCTCTGTTGATTCACCGCTCTAGCTTGAGGACGAAGGGGCGCAGTACCGGCGGTGGATGAAGGATGAGGCGGTATTCCGCGTGAAAGCGCCGTGTCGTTTTTACGGATACTCGCTACTTTTGTCAGAATACGATTATGTGTGCGGCGCACTTCATCAATGGGAATATTTCCTTCATAAACCGATAAACTGCTGATTTGGATTACCTGCCTCGTATATATATTATACAAAGACGGCAAAAAACGCTAGTATTTGAGCGGCGTTAAATATGAAAGCGCTTGGCTTGCGGCAAACTCCATAAGCAATGCGCAGCATTGCGGCATAAAAGCAAAACCGCACCCCCAACTTGAAGTATATGTTGAGACCTTTAAGAATTCTAAAGCAGGATGTATGGTACAAAATCCGTACCCTCATCAATGAGCCTCCGTGCGGCAAGCGCACAAACAAGGCAAGTGCTGTTCGTGCTGTTCGTGCTGTTCGTGCTTGACATTTCCCGCCATCCCGTGCTATATTGTCTACATGATGAACCCAGCGGCAGACACACCCAACACCTCTTTTGACAGGCGGCGCGTAGGCGCGGCGGCACGGTTGTTCCCGGTTCATCGCCATTTAACACACACAATTCACTTAATCCCCCCCCCCCCCCGCTCAAAACAATAAGCGTAACGCGCCTTTTTTTGAGCCTTAGGAAAGGCGGCGCGGATGATAAACCACATTCATTTACACATAATTCACTTACACATATACACGGCTTTAACGCCGGAAAACCCATTCTCAAGCAAATGTACGGAGGAAAACTATGAAAAAGAGTAATTTTGTATGGCTCGCGTCAATCGTGTTGGCGGCGGGGCTGTTTTGGGCCTGCGACGAGTCGGG
>JAISZZ010000098.1 GCA_031284385.1 Treponema sp. | reverse complement strand
ACAATGTTGACGCGGAACAGGAAGTCCAGCGGCTTGTTGAAAACCAATTGATGTACTATTTACTGTCCCAGTCGGCGGCATTTGAATTCAATCAAGTAAACAGCGTACTAAGGAGTTAGGGGTAGATTATGGGGTTATTTAATTCAATCAACATAGCGTCGTCCGGCATGACGGCGGAGAGGCTACGGAGCGATGTTATAGCGGATAACATCGCCAACGTGTCAACTACGCGGACTGCGGAGGGCGGCCCGTTCCGGCGAAGCCGCGTGATAGTAAGGCCGCGTGTCGAACAGGCTTACTGGCGCAGTCCGTTTCTGCCTGAAGGCATGGATAACGGCGTGGGGAAGGGTGTGCGCGTGGCGGAAATCGAGAAAGACAATGCCCCGCCCCGCCTCGTGTATGACCCGACCCATCCTGACGCGATAAAGAGCGGTCCGAGGGAAGGCTATGTCGAGATGCCGAATGTTGACATTGTTACAGAAATGACGGACATGATAGCGGCGAGCCGCGCTTACGAGGCCAACGCCTCAGTGATAGAAGGCTCAAAGTCAATGTTCCTGCGGGCGCTGGAAATAGGCGCGAGCCGGTAAAAATGAAATTGGGAGGGGAGTATGGACTTAATACCACATTTGCGGGCTGGAGATACGCTGCCTATGGCGACAAGCAATCCACGGCATATAAATAACGCTGGTGTTGTGGGCTTTAGCGGTGCGCGTGACCACGGCGGCATCGTGAAGGATTTTAGCGGGCAGGGCGCGGCGGTGGCGGAAACCGGTGTCAAAATCGGCGCGGACGCGGCGCTCAGGACGGGGAGTCTGGGGCTTTCCGGCCTCAACCGGACGGACGGCGCGAACTTTGCCGACGTGATGCTGCGCGCTATAGATAAGGTTTCAGGCGACCAAAACAGGGTATCAGAGTTGAGTGAGGCGGCGATAACGGACCCCGGCTCGGTTGATGTTCACGATTTGACAATAGCGGAGGCCGAGGCATCCATGTCTTTAAACATAGCCCGCACTATTCTTAACCGTTTGACGCAGGCGTGGAGGGATATAATCAACACAAGATAGTTTTGATGGTGTGGTTGGCTTTAAGCGTAAGTAAACGCCGGTTCATTTTTAATGCCGGTTTCATGGGAAGCGAAATTTTCGCGTTTACCGGTAATTTGGGGAGGGGATTATGGGAGAATTTTTGTCTAATTTGGTGAATCAGTTCAAATCGCTATGGGAACGCTGGACGCTGATTCAAAAACTGATACTGGGCGGTATAGTCGCGGTCGCGATTGTCGCCATCACGCTTTTAGTGTCCGTATCGTCCGGGCCGGGCATGGTGCCGGTAATAGATACGCCGGTCGTGAATGAGGAACAGCGGGCGGCCATAGTAACGCGCATAAACGCGGAAGGCGTAAAGACGCAGGTTTCATCGACGGGTGTTGTGTATGTGCCGGATGAGGACGCGGCGCGGCGTATGCGGGCGATCCTTATCCGCGAAGACCTTGTACCTAGGGGGACAGACCCTTGGGCGCTGTTCGACCGCGACCGCTGGACGATTACCGATTTTGAACGTAATGTAAACCTGCGCCGCGCCATAACCACGATGGTTACCGATCACATACGCTCACTTTCGGAAATCGATGACGCCAATGTCGTAATCGAAATGCCGGAACGTACGTTGTTTGCCTCTGACCAGAATCCGGTAACAGCCAGCGTAATAATAACTCCAAAACCGGGCAGCGATATTACAAGTGACAGGAAAAAAGTCGAAGGTATTCAAAAATTATTGATGTTTGCCGTCGAAGGTTTGAAACCTGAAAACATTGTAATTACCGATCAAAACGGTATTGTATTGAACGATTTTGCCGGTATGACGGAGATAGACAGGCTTGCGCGTATAGAAAAAGAGATAAAAATTGTGCGCGATACCGAAGCCAAGTACCGCGCCGACATTCTTCGTGCATTGCAGGTAAACTTTTCCAGCGACCGCGTCCGCGACCTCAACATAAAAATCGATATGGATATGTCTAAAAAGGCAGTCGAGTCTCAAAAAATCACCCCCATCATTCTAAAAGAGCGGACTCCGGGGCTTTCTTACGATGATTCGGAGTACGTCAGTTCTCTTACTCTGTCCGAAACTACATCCGCAACGACATGGAAAGGCACCGGTTTCAATCCCGAAGGTCCCGCCGGCGTTGAAGGGCAGACCCCGCCTGCTTACCGTGATATGTCGAACCTGTACGGCGAAGTAACCCAGCAAACCCGTACCCATAACGAGGAGTTTAACCGCGAAGAGATAACTGAAGAACGCAGTCCGAAAATAGACCGCGTGAGCGTCTCGGTAAATATAGACGGAACTTGGGATCGCAAACGGGACGAAAAGGGCAAGATAATTTATCTGCCGGATGGCAGGGTCGAACGCGAATACACGCCTGTCTCTCCTGAAGAACTTAGCAAGACTCAGGCCCTTATCGAAGGTGCCATAGGATTTAACGCGGGGCGCGGCGATATAGTGCGTGTGCAGAATATTCAGATTGACCGAAGCGCCCAGTTTGCGGCGGAAGATGCCGCGTTGATGAGGCAGCGTCAGATTCAAATTACCGTGATAGCAGGCCTTGTAGGACTGGCATTGTTGATGATAGGATTTGTAATATTCCAGCTCATACGCAGGGCGCAGGAAGCGGCGCGCAGGCAGCGGGAGGAAGAGTTGGCGCGTCAACATCAGCTTATGCGTGAGGAAGCGTTGCTACGCGCGGAAAGCGAGGGGCAGGAAGTTGAAATGTCCGTCGAGGATCAGGCGCGTATGGAACTTCAGGAAAAGGCTATTAACCTTGCGAAAGAACATCCCGCAGATGTCGCCCAATTGATTAGAACTTGGATTATAGAGGAGTAAAATAGAAGCATGGCTGAATCTAGCAGTTCAAAGAAAAAGAAAGACGCGAAGAATCTAAGCGGGCGACAGAAAGCCGCCGTTTTCCTTGTCAGCGTAGGTTCAGACATCAGCTCGGAAATTTTCAAATACCTGCGCGAAGACGAGATAGAAACTCTTACTTTTGAAATAGCGCGTATGGAAACTATAGAGCCAGAACAAAAAGACGCCATACTTACCGAATTCCAGGAATTGATGATGGCAAATCAATTCATTTCTATAGGCGGCATAGATTATGCGCGTGAACTGCTGGAAAAATCGTTGGGCAGCCAGAAAGCGGTTGACATAATAAACAGGCTTACATCCAGCCTGCAAGTGCGTCCGTTTGACTTTGTGCGCCGCACCGATCCGGCGCATCTTCTTAACTTTATACAACAGGAACTGCCACAGACCATAGCCTTGATTTTGGCATATCTTGAGCCGAACAAGGCCTCCATAATTCTACAGAATTTGCCGCATGATTCGCAGAGCGAGGTGGCGCGGCGTATAGCGAGTATGGACAGAACAAGCCCTGAAGTTTTACGCGAGGTTGAACGTGTTCTTGAAAAGAAACTTTCAACGCTGTCCAGCGAGGATTACACGGCGGCGGGTGGTATACCCAGCATAGTCGAAATCCTTAACCTTGTTGACCGTTCTTCTGAAAAACAAATTATCGAAGCGCTTGAGGAAGAGGATCCTGAACTCGCTGAAGAAATTAAAAAGCGAATGTTCGTATTCGAAGATATTGTTATGCTGGACGACCGTTCC
This sequence comes from Treponema sp., assembly GCA_031284385.1. The sequence goes on along the minus strand of JAISZZ010000098.1, from coordinate 3,429 downwards.
ATCCAAAAAGTCATGCGTGAAGTTGACCAACAGGAACTGTCAAAGGCTCTTAAATCCGTTGACGCGGAAGTGCAGGATAAAATATACCGCAACATGAGTAAACGCGCCGCCCAGATGCTCAAAGAAGACATGGAATTCATGGGGCCGATACGGTTGAAAGATGTGGAAGAAGCTCAGCAAAAAATTGTTTCCATCATAAGGCATCTTGAAGATACAGGTGAAATTGTTGTTGCCCGCGCCGGCGAGGATGAACTTGTTGTTTAAGGTCTGATTAATGTTGCACTGCGCCAACGTAACTGTGGTAGTTAATGTAACTGAGACGCGGCTGCCCCTGTAAATTACATCTGCGCGATACAGCCGTCCGTGATACCGGTGCGCTCAAACCAGCCTTGCGGAACTTCAAGTGCATAGCGCACGGAACGGCTTGATTTCACCGGCTGTACGCTTTGTGGATACATATCTTTGATTTCAATGATGCGCCCGTTATGACTGATAAATGCGATTGATAACGGTAGTATAGTGTTTTTCATCCAAAACGAGAGCATTTGATCCCGGTCGTAAATAAACAACATCCCTTCGCCGTCTTTGAGTTCTTTTCTGAACATCAACCCTTTGCTATGTTCTTCAACAGTGCGCGCAAGCTCAACATTGAGGGCGACTTCGTCACCGGACTGATTTATGATGACTATCCTTTTTGTCTCTAATTTTGGCTGCGCCTTCTGTTCTGCTGGAATACAGGCTGTAAAAATGAATAACAATCCCGAAGCAAAAAGCCGGAATGCAGGATTAGCGGCGCTCAACGTCTTTTCAACTCATCAAGCGGGCGCAATTTTACGGGACGGCAGTTGTGGTCGGAAGAATCAAGCAATATGATACAGTTGCGCCCGGCTTCTTTGGCCTTGTACAACGCGACATCCGCATAATTATAAAGTTCTTCCGTGCTGTCCATACTGCCTCCACGCATAAAATAAAGCCCGAAACTCGCGGTAATGTACGGCGCGGCAGCCGACTTTTCGTGGGGAATTTTTAGGTCGATAATTTTTTGCCGGAGTTTAAGAACAATCCGTTCCGCCTCTAGCATCCTGTTTTCTGTCCATAAAACAATAAATTCTTCGCCGCCTACCCGTGCCACATAAACCCTGTCTTCTTCCGACAATTCTTTAAGCGCTGAGCCTATTGCCTGTAAAACAAGGTCGCCTTTTATATGGCCGTAAAAATCGTTATAGTTTTTGAAAAAATCAACATCCATCATAACAATGCATACAGTTTGATGAACATGGCGGCAAACCGATGTATAAAAATCTACCGATTGCTCAAAACTGCGCCTGTTATTTAGGCCGGTAAGCTGATCGTGAATGCTGTCATTAAGAAACCGGTTACGCTCTTTTTTAAGCGAATTGGATGTGATAATTCCTTTTACTATGATATGCGAAGCGTACCAGTTAAGCGTAAGGCAGATTATTGCGGAAAGTATAATATTATAAATATCAAAAATATCGTTGGATGGTACAGATGAATATTTTTCAATAAAATAAAAAACTATCGCAAGGGTTATATTTATTAATATGATAGCGATCATATCGATTATAAAAATTATTTGAAAATTTAAAAACACGAGCAAAAACCGGACAACAAACGGCGATCTGTCCACTATGTAAATGAAAATGCAGAAAAGCGATAATGAAAGCAAAAAAAGCCCCATTCTGACATTGAAACCGGCATCTGTCAGGTTTCCTTTTTTAAACGAGTAAAAAGATGAGATAAACAGCAGTATTTCAACCAGACTCATCGCATAGTAAAATATGCGGTTATAATCATCATGCCTTGGATAAAAAGAAAACACCAATATCAGCATGGCGTTCACAAGACTGACTATTGAAAGGCTGCCCAAATTGTGATGTCTAAGTTGGTCATTGCAGTCGAGTATCTCTTCTTTGCTGAAGTTATAGTATCTTAATTTATTCAAATTTAAAATTTTGAAGTCCCCCAAACGGTATTTATATTTTACAGCATAAAATCTAAAAGTTCAATAGAGCTGTTTATATCTTCGATTATTAGGTTGTTCAAAAACTTCAGTTTTTGAACAACTTCCGCTTAAAAATGGCAAAATGCCGCGCATTTTGCACAGCATTTGCTGCGACTTGTGAGAGAGGTCATAAGGTTCTTGAACAAGTCCACTAAACAACTTCTGTTTAAAAACCGATTTTTCAGGCTTGACCGTTTTCCTCATATTGCCATAATACTATTATTATGGCGGCAGACAAAAATAACGCTGAAAATGGGAGTCTGTACCGTCCGCTGCGGGTTGGAACGCTCAATCTGCATGGGAACCTGTTCCTCGCGCCCGCATCGGGTTATACTGACAGTGCGTTTCGCTCGATCTGCGTGGAATATGGCGCAAACCTTACGTTTACCGGTTTAATCTCCGCCGAGGCGCTTCGCCGGCGCGTGGACGGCGCTGAAAGCCAGTTGCGCCGCGAAACAAATGAAACGGTTTTTGCCGTGCAGCTTTTCGGTGCTACGGCTGACGCGGTGGCTGAGGCCGCCGCCATGCTTGCGCCGTACAAACCCAGCATGATAGACATAAATTCCGGCTGCCCCGTTCCCAAAGTTACCCGCTGCGGCGCAGGCTCGGCGTTGATGCGCGATCCAGAAAAGCTGGCGCGTATCGTGGAGGCGGTGGTGGCTGTCTCGCGGACAGAACTGGGCGGCATACCGGTAAGCGTCAAAATGCGGAGCGGCTGGGACGCGGCTTCCATAAATTTTGTTGAATGCGCCCGCGCTGCGGAACTTGCCGGCGCGTCCCTCGTAAGCCTCCACCCGCGTACTCGCATTCAAGGTTACTCTGGATTGAGCTGCCGGCAGCATATAGCGGAGCTTGTCCCGTTGCTGTCGATTCCTGTCGCCGGTTCAGGTGACTTGTACAGCGCGGAAGATGCCGCTCAAATGTTGCGTGAAACCGGCTGCGCCGCGGTGATGTTCGCTCGCGGAGCTTTCGGCAACCCGTTCATATTCACGGCGGCGAGAAATCTGTTGCAAGGCAAGGAAATTGACCCGCCAAGTGTAAGTATTCGCATAACCACGGCATTGCGGCAGCTTGAGCTATTAGCCAAGAATGTGGGCGAGAATAGCGCCTGTCTGGATATGCGTAAAGTATTTTGCGCCTATATAAAAGGCGCGCCCGGCGCGGCATCGTTACGCGCCAATCTGGTTCACGCCGAAACAATAGAACAATACCGTTCACTGTTGCAGGACTTCTACAGCATTTAAGTCATATTTTCCCGCCGGCTTAAATATTATGGGCAACACGCTAGGGAAGCACTGATTTATGCGAGTGCGCATTCGTCAACGTAGTTGACGCAATCGGTGCTACTTTAATGCCGTATTTGCGTAATGAAATGAGCAAATACATAGGGCAACGCTGATGCG
>JAISZZ010000074.1 GCA_031284385.1 Treponema sp. | reverse complement strand
TGGCCGTATTCTTGGGGTAAACCGGATGACCGTGGATTCTTTCTTGAAAGAGCGTATGAAAAAATAGAGCCGTAAAGCTAACTGCTTAAAAGAACGTTTTTCTTACTAATGTCCTCTGACCACCGGTTATGTTGTTTTTAATTTATAAAAACCAATATAACCGGTGGTTTCTTGAAATAATACAAATAGTTGATATTTTCCCCTTCAACCTATCATTTTATAGGTTTTTTTACCGTAAAACAAGCCGCATAATTGTCTTATGAAACACCGGAATTGTTGTGATACGGTTCATTCGCTGCTTTCGTTGGATGAGGCTAAGGCATTGCTGGGGACTGACGACAGGGAGGATTCGCTGTCTCTGTAGGCGCTGCATTACTTGAGCCGCGGCAAGCGTACAAACAAGTTTGTGCCGGGGTATTAAACCAGATACTACAGAATAAAACGGTACCCGTAAACGCTTCATTTTATGATATAAAAGAATTTTTCAGAGTCGCAATGACAATGGGACAATGAAAACAAAATCAACGGATGAAACTTATATCAGGCGTATCGTAACGCTGCGGAAAAAATTAGACGCTTTGTCAAAGATTATTTGGTAACATTTTCTAAATGAGGCAGCTCGCAATTTAAACAAGTCTATCATTATTCTTGCATGAATCAGAGATTCACTAACGGCCATACGCTTCGCTGTCGGGAAATTTCGGGGAAACCGGAACGCTGATATTTATGTTAAACCGGCTTTCGGCGGGAGCGCCGCGCTGCTCTATCGCGCCTGACGGTGATACAAAAATCGCCTCTACCTGCCAGAACATGACACCCGGTTCAAGAAGTGTTAGGTCGGTGATAGCGTAGGCCGCCGCCCTAAACGGAGCAGTGTTTATGACAGGACGTTCGCGGCGAGCATCACTTTCGCGGTACAGTCTGAAAATATATGCGTTAGCGCCGGGAACCGGATTCCACGCGAAATTTATCATGCGCGTTCCACGCAACTGTTCCGCGCCAAAATTTTGACCGGATGCCGGCCTCAATCCTGTCGCGGCGGGCAGACGCGGAACCTGTATGACGCGAAAACCGGACGGAGATACGGCGCTTATGTCTACACCGCCCGATGTTTCCGCCAACACGTTCCAAGTGTACGAACCCTCCGTAAGCGCAGGCAAAGCTACGGCGCGACCCGGGTTACGCAGCTCAAAAAACGGCTCGCCGTTGCGGGAGACTACCAAACGTGAACTTGCGACAGGTTCTACCGATGACCAGCGAATTTCCACAAGCCCGCGAGCCGCCCGCAATCCGTCAATTTCAGCGCCGGCGGGAGGTTCTTCAAGCGTTATGTGATTTGACGGCAATATATCAATGCGGCGGGCGGCAGTTTCTATGTCCCGCCCATTAAAAACGCTTTTTATCCTCCAGAAATAGTTTCCCTCGTTAAGTTTGAGCTGAGCCAACTCCGACTGATACGCCGTTTCTTCGGTTGTTAGGTCTACCAAAAGTTCGCTAAATGAATTGTCACGGGCAATCTGGAAACGGTACGGAGTTCCCAAATTACTGTTCCACTGAAAATGGACAGAGCCAAAGTTTGCGCTGTTCACGCTGTAGCTGTCTGGCGGAAAAACGCTTTCAAACACGATTCCATTTTCGCTCGTGTTAAAGTAACGCGCAGGGGATGGCGGCGATGATGCGCCATTACTGTCCGAATAGCTGACCCTCCAAAAATTAACGCCCGGATTTAGCCTCGTTATCACCGGATTCAATAAATAACTGTTTTCGGTAAGCGTTTTTACTAATAGCGGATTTTGGAAGTCAAGATTATCCGCAATCTCAAACGTATAATTGGCCGCTTCGACCACATTTTTCCATGAAAATAGCACGGTTTCGGCATTTTCACCTATTCCAACAAAAACCGCATCTGCGGGCTGTATCAACGACAGCGCCGCAAACTCGCCCTCCGAGCGTTTGATTGTAAACATGGCCATATTTGATACCGCTGAAAACAACGATGCCCCGTCCCAATCCGCCGGATATACCGGACTCACCTGCCAATACCATGTTCCTTCCCCCAGTTCGTTGTAAGAAAATGAATCGCCGCGTACCGTTGCCGACAGTACCGGATTCTGCATCTGGGGATTATTTGCGGCTTTGAGCGAGTAGCTGTTCATATCGAGAGTTTCATCAACCGACCACTGGAAACGCACGGTAGGCAGCGCCGAGCGGTACGTTATCAAACTGTTAAACGCCGGAGACAGCGTTTCTGGTTTTTTCACCTTGACCACCCAGAATTTATTAGAAAACACCATTTCGGGCGTGTTGTTCTGGTCGTTATCGCTGACCGGCAATGCGCGCCACCAGTATACGCCGGGTTTTAAGTTGACGGTTTGCGAGCGTGAATTGCGTATATCAAGCGACTCCAGCCTTTGAGAAAATCGCTGGTCCAACCCGATTTGGAAACGCACAAAGTTTTGAGAACTGAAATTTGAGGTATTCCATGAAAAATTTATGGATGTCTCTTCTTTGTCCGTGATATAGTGGGCGGCAGGTTTTGGTGACATTAGGGATATGGAAGGTGAAATCACCGGATTTCCGCTGGAGTTCAACGCCAGCGCGTCTCCCGCCCCGATTTCCACGATGCCGTCACTAGTAATTATGTTGGCTCCGCCTTTAACAACCTGCACGCCTGAATCCGCCCCCGCGGCGGCGGATGCGCTGACAATACTTTCCGCGCCTATGTCTATCTCCGTACCGGACGCAACAAGAATAAGTTTTGCGCCATTACTTCCGGCGTTGACATTTACCGCCCCGCCGGACAGTTCGATACGCATACTGTCATCCGATTCGAATATTTGTACAAGCGTGTTTTCAGACATAGCTATTGAGGCCTCATCTTCCGAAAAGAATATTGTCGCCTCCGCGAGATCCGACGTGTGAATGACATCGCTGGAATATAATGGCGAATCTTGTCTCAATAAGTCCCATACAACTCTATCGCCAAAACGCCGCTGCGCGGTCTTTTGTTTGAAACTGATTGTGGCTATGGGCGTTTCATTTTGTTTTGTAAGAGTAGCGTTCAAATCGCGCCAGAACAAAAAAAATGCCAGCGCAGCGCCGCCAATACATAGAATTATGGCGATTATATCAATGATGTATCGTTTTTTAACGTCGTTTTTTATCGTATTCATTCAATTCACGCGCCTACGAAGCCTGTACGTTGTACTTTTTTTCTTCTTCGTCAAGGTTTATACCGCTCAAATTCGGTTCTGGCAGCCCCAACAAAGCCCTAAGCTCATGAATGTTGCGCGGACCGCTGGGTCCTACGCATTTTCCACAGGTTTCCATGTCCGTATTGGGAATTTTTTGCAAATCAGCAAGCAGGCGGTCGGATTCATCGCCGTTTTTAATGTTGATTACAGCGAAAATCTTTACTTTTCGACCGGCTTCCGTAACCGCCCCCATCTCTTGCGCTATGATATAATCTTTTACAAGTTTCCATGTGTATTCCGATATGAGTATTTCCGTACCAAACGCTTTGTTAAATGTTTCCACGCGGTCAGCAAAACTTACGGCTTCGCCTATCACTGTGAATACGACATGTTCTTTCGAGCCGATTTGCCCCGCCGTAACATAACCGCTGTTGAGGCCGCAGCCTATCTTTATGACGGGATTCTTGCCGCTGCCGCGTCCCTTGTTGAAGCAGCGCAGGCTCGCTCTCATCATAAGAGCGGCTCGCACCCCGCAGAGAGCGTCCGCCTCCGCGCTGCCCGCGCTATCAACCGCGCCCCAATGCGCCATGATTGCGTCCCCAATAAATTTGTCGATGATTCCGCCCGTTAAAATCACGCACGAAACCATCCTGTCCATGTAATCATTCAAAAATTCTACAACTTCAGCCGGCGTTAACTTTTCGGATATGGCGGTGAAAGACCTTATGTCCGAGAAAAATACAGTCGCGTTCCGGCGCACTCCGCCTATCGAAAGCCGGCCTTCCCGCGCCAAATTTGCGACCCGCTTGTTCGTAAAAACCTCAAAGTTCCGCAGAACATTACTCATGCTTTGAACACTCGCAGTCAATATACCCGTTTCGTCATGGTTTTTTACTTTCAAGTTTAAGTGATAGTAACCGTCCGATATTTTTTCAGCAGCGTCTTTCAATTCTTCCAGCGGACGGCTTATATTTTTTGAAAAAAACCAGAGAAACAGCACGGCTATAAACCAAACTCCCAGAGAAAGATATATGTTACGCCTTGTAGTCGCGTTGATTCCCTCAAACACGACATCCGCGCTTACAAACGAGATGACTATTATATTCGCGAGCGATAATTTTTTTGATGTGCCGAAAAAGTCGCGGCCTTCCTCGTCATCAAACCGCTTTTCAAGCGTTATGGCGGAACTTGCGATACATTCTTGAATAAACGGGTTTACCATCATATTTGTTCCGGCTTTGACAAAATCATGATTCGGATGAACGAGGACATCGCCGAAATAATTTATTAAAAAAGTTGAATTCGCGCCGGTTCCAAATGAATCTGTGATTGATACCGATGAAAATAGTACCAAAATACTGTTAAACCCGCCCATGGGAAAACTTATCGCGAGCAGAGGTATGCCGTTGAAAAATGGCGCGGCGTTTATAACTATTGTTTCGCCTATCATCGAGCGATTTAGAGTCTGGAAATTCGATTCAACAAATTTGTCAAGCATAGATGATGATATTGCGTTTGATAAAAAAAACCGCTCGTTGACGATGCTTGTAACCGCATCTTCCGTTTCGAACTGTCCGCGGTCCAATATTACGGCGATGTCGGGATTTTTTGAAAAAAACAGCTCCGCCATTTGTTTTAGAATATTTATGTTGTGGGTTTCGGCGTTGACAGTTGAAACATTTTCCATAAAAACTAGACTGGTTGATTTTATCAGCCCCAACTTATCTTCTACCGTGCGTGATGACATTTCGTTGATATTCCGGTTATTGGTACGCGCCGTTACTTCCACATCGGCGCTTACAAAAAGCGCTACAAGAAACGTTATTACGCCTAGAGACAGAAAAAATATGGCGGTAATTACAGTAACAAGTTTTGCCCCAATCGGAAATCTAACTCTTATTGCCAAATAAAACCCCTCAATATTTCTCTGGAATACACGCTTCCATATTGAAATTCTATATGTTACAAAGACTTTTATCAACGCCCGCCGGCGGTTACGGCGAAGTTTTGATAGAGGCGACGGCATTGGACTTGTTCAAGAACCTTATAGGCTCTCTCGCAAATGCTGTGCATTTTGCCATTTAAGCGGAAGCTGTTCAAAAACTGAAGTTTTTGAACAGCTATATTACATTCGCGAATAGTTAGGCGCTTCTTGCGTTATCTGGACATCGTGCGCGTGGCTTTCACGCAGTCCCGCCGCCGTAATTCTGACAAATTTACGGTAACTCTTCAGCTCGGCTATGTCTTTACAACCGCAGTAGCCCATACCTTTGCGAAGGCCAGATACAAGTTGGAGTAAAAATGAGCGCATTTCTCCCTTGTAGGGAACACGGCCTTCTATTCCTTCCGGCGTAGGCTCCTCATCCTTTGATATCTGGTATCTATCCCGTCCGCCGCGCTTTAATGCGCCTATACTTCCCATGCCCCTGTATTCTTTGTAGATACGTCCGTCAAAAATTATTTCGTTTCCCGGAGATTCTTTCAAACCGGCAAACAGGCTGCCTATCATTACTGTATCAGCGCCCGCGCCTATCGCTTTCGTTATGTCGCCTGAAAATTTTATTCCACCGTCCGCGATTACCGGAATATCGTGTTTGGCGGCCTCTTCCGCGCAATCCCAAACGGCTGTAAACTGCGGCACACCGACACCGGCTACAACGCGGGTTGTACATATAGAACCCGGCCCCATGCCAACTTTTACAGCATCCGTACCGGCATCGATGAGGCGGCGCGTCCCTTCTTTTGTAGCCACATTACCGCTGATTACCGGCACGTCAAACTTCTTTTTTATCCCGCTGACAGCCTGAGACACATTTTTTGTATCTCCGTGAGCCGTATCAACGACAATAAAATCAATGTGGGCATTCATCAAAAGCGGTATGCGTTCCTCGTAGTCCATCGGGGAAATGGCCGCGCCTACAATCAATCTTCCCGTACCGTCCATCGCCGCGTGAGGGTATTGCGCGTGTTTTTCCATGTCTTTAACGGTGATAAGCCCTGTCAAACGGTTTTCGTTGTCAACAACCGGCAGTTTTTCTATACGATTCTTGTCAAATTTCTTGCGCGCGCTGTCCGGAGAGGGCAAACCCTGCTCGATAATTAGTTTCCGCGTCATTACATCTGAAACACTCAGCGTGTCATCACTGCAAAAACGCAGATCGCGGCTCGTTATAATACCGACAAGGCGCTGGTCTTTGTCCAAAACAGGCATACCGGACACGTTACAGCGCCGCATCATCTCTTTTATCTCGCCGACTTTGGCGTTTTCGTTCACCGTTACCGGCGTTTCTATTACCCAGTTGAGATACCGTTTAACGACGGAAACCTGCCGCGCCTGCTCATCAGGACTAAGGTTATGGTGAATAACCCCCGCCCCGCCTTCGAGGGCAATCGCTATCGCGAGTTTTTCTTCCGTTACGGTATCCATCGCCGCCGATATAACCGGTACATTCAACTTTATTCCGGCGCAAAGCCGTGTCTTAACATTACAATCACGCGGGAGTATCTCGGAATACCCTGGCAGTAATAACACATCATCGAAAGAGTACGCTTCAACAAACATATATGAATTATATAGAGTCCCCACTGTTATATCAAGGCGGAAATCATGTAATTTGTATATTGGACTTGTTCAAAAACTTCAATTTTGAACAACTCTATTGCACATCCGCATAAATCAGCGCTTCCATAGGTATGTTAAAACCACTGGTGGGCGCGGGCGGCGATTTCAGCTTTCTCGTAGACTCGCAGGTCTTCAACGCTGTCTATTTCCACCCAGCCGCCGTTGATAAATACAGCTTTTGGTTTTTTAACATTATCCGCGATAAGTTGTATCAGACTCGTCATATACATATTGTCAAAATTTTTGCCGTCATACACGGCGTTTCTGTCAAGCCCGTCGTAGTATTTTATTACCGTCCGCAAAAAATCTTTTTTAATTTTTATAAGCCCGATATACTGCCCTTGAATTTCGTCATAACTTTTAGGTTTCTTGCCAAGTTCATAGATAAAACCCTCACCGTCAATCTTCATTGTTTCAGCATCGAGCAGCGGATTTTCCATGCGTGCGCTCCACAATTCCTTCCAGTCCCTGTCCACGACAACCGCGAATTCGGCAGGATCGTCAATCAATTTTTCAAGGACAGCCGGCGAATAAATAATATCCGCATACGAAATAATAATATCATCATTCAATTCAGCGCCGGCACAAAACAATGTCGATACCATATTAGCATTTTCGTAAGATTCATTTACGCGGAATTTTATATTTTGACCAGCCAGATGATTTTCAAGCACATCCCTTCTGTAACCATCAACAACAACAATATTGTCAATGCCGTTCCGCTTAACCGTTTCGATGATATAATCTATTATAGGCTTGCCGCGGAATTCAACCATACATTTAGGCTGATTGTCAGTCAGCGGACGCAGGCGTGTTCCCTGTCCCGCAGCTAATACAATAACTTTCATAGTCTACCTCCAAATCGCCGCGCATGGCGATAAAAAAATTATTCCGGATATCCGGTTTGTTATATTTCAAATTTTGTTTTGTTGTCAAATCAATAATTTTACATCCGGCCTCC
>JAISZZ010000043.1 GCA_031284385.1 Treponema sp. | reverse complement strand
GATCCATACAAACAAAGAAACCAGAAAAAGCCTTAACAATATTTCTTCCGCGATACCGCCATAAAAAGACGCAAGAAACGCTTTCCAGACCGATACGGATGCTTCCGAAAGCTGTAATTCCGGGATTAATGTATTGAACGGGATACTGAGTAAAACAATTAATATACCGGCCAAAATACCAAAGCAAACGGAAGGTGTTATTATGGATTTTAGTTCTTTAGATTGGTTTTTTCCTTCCAAAACATTCTGCAATACCGGCATCCCCATTCCAATGCGTTTTGAAAAAAATAACCCCAAAAACACTGCCACTGAAAATAAGACAAGATTCTGTGCGGCTGAAAGAAGCAAGAGAATTGCGGAAATTTCAACCTCATTTGAGGTAAGTGCCAACGAATAAGGTATCACAAGCATTGATGTAATAACACATACAATAAGTAAAACAAAAAATAATTTCCAATTTATAACATTTTTCATGGAACAAAACCCTCCTTAATCTTTGCCGTTTTTTATCGGAGATACCGCACCTTCAGTGCGCCGATGCCGTATACACACTATACCACGGACAAACAAAACGCGCTACAGGCGATGGCGGGCATATATCTGCCAAAATGCTATATGCCGGTGATGCTGGGCAAACATCTGAGCGGCATATACAAGGAACTGAATCGCAGCGAGGCTCAGTCGGCAAGTGAACAAAGTCGGTTGGATAACAAGCCCCGAAGGGGTGAACTTATCACTTATTAACGGCACATTTGAAGTAATCGCTGGTTAGCGACACTATATTGACAGACAACGAAAATTCGATTACACTTTCTGTATACATCGTAACAAAGACGGAGACTTGCCTCATAGTTAAAAACGTCAATTCCAGCTCCGCCTTAGCCGGAACTACATGATTCTTAAAATACTTTTTGAGGAGGTTTCTAGTGAGAAAGAAACAGGCAATTTGGGCGGCTTTGATGATTGCGGCGGCCGCATCTGTTTACGGCTCCGGTTCCGCGCCGTAGCCGTCGCCGCCGCAGCCGACCGGTTATACTGATGAGATTGTGCTAAAGAATATCCAGTATATTCCGCAACAGTTTCGCGTTGGTACAAGCCATGACGGCACTATACGACACGGAAGTATCAATGTCGTTAGCAATGAGGAAATTGAAGGCTGGGATAATTATAAAAATAATGTTATTTATGCGGATTTTACGCCGAACCAGAACAAGCTTTGCGGCGTGGCTTCAGCGTTGATGGTGCGCTCAAAATCGGCCAGAAATACGGTATTAGCAGATGACGATTATCAACTCATAAATGATTATTTAACAGAAATCTCTTACGGCCTTTATATGGGTCGTTACGGTGGAATTTCTATGTATAAAATTGATATTAATGAGGGAGGACTCCTATATCACTACACAGATTGGTATTCCAGACTTTATGATAGAGCAGCGGTTGAAGCCCAGTTTGAGATAACGAAGTATATGCTGCGTTATTTATACAAGGCGAAAATGGAGGAACTTGATTATATAACCATTGATAGAGGTTTTGTATCAAACTTATCAGTATACTGCGAGTCGTTATATAACGCGCTCAATAGAATATGGAACAGCATAAACAATAACAGGGAACCGGCTATCATTTTATGTGATTATAATGCTGTAGAAAGTATTCGTAATTCCAAAATCTCTCGTGCTGATCCTACGGTTTCACCACATTACAATGTGATTGCAGGGATAAGAAAAAATAACGGCGAAAGGGAATTTTATGTATTGGATCCATGGCATAATCTGCGTGAATTCTGGTATACGGAATCCCAAATGAAAAAGCTGATGGAGGTAACTGATATATATAAAGACGCGTTCTGGTTGTGGCATTTGCCTCATCATCATTGGAATATAATTAGCCCCTGCTATGTAGGCATAGTAAACTAGGGTTAGGAGGAAAGTTAAATGAAAAAGTATATTTATTTTATTATCTGCGCTGTTTCGCTAATTTTTATAACATGCCCAGGCGAAACCGGCATCCCAAAAGACAAAGAAGATTATTCTATCCCATATATCGAAAACAACTCGGAAAAGGTATGGCAGTACATACAAAATTATATAGAATCAGATGTGCCGATAAGCGATGTACGCCCCTTCCCAAATGTTTTATCCGAAAAGGAAGCGCTTCTAAAGGCGTACAAGGTGATGTATATGAAAGGCTATTTTTCCCTGAATAACTCTATGTTCAAGACTGACCCTCGCCTCTTAACGGCAAAAGCAGCGCGGCCTTTGATGATTCATTATTTTATGAACGGTTGGGCAGGAGTAGCTTACAGGCTCTACGCGATAACGGATAACGGGGAGGTCTTAATAGAACAGTATATAAACCCGATTGCCAGTGACAGCGAAGATGAATTTTTATTTGGTCAATCCGGCTACGGCAGGACGAGTCAGGAGCATGCCTATCATTTTATTACTGAGGGCGAGCTGATAGAGCTGATAGAAAGCCAGTTTGATTCTCCGCCTGACGAAACGCCGATTTTGATACAATTTGATCTTGCGGGGCATCCATACAACGATAGCGTTCCGTTCTGGTATTTTACAGTGGATGATGTTGAGTATATAGTCGGAGCAACTGTTTCCAGATGGAACTATACTGCGGCGGCGGGCGGCATAGCGAATCATGACGCTATCAGCAAACCAGGCGGCAACGGTATTGGCTCACTTGGCGGTGAACGCATGGCGCGTCTTGATACGCGGGCGGACTTTTACAAGACTTTGCGCGAAAACAGGGAAACCGCTATAGATAACGGTTTTGCCTATACTCCGCCTGCGCCAGAGTTCCAATGGACGGCTATACCGCTTAAGTGATTTATGCAGCATGATAAAAAACCTGTTTTACGGCAGATATTGCTTTTCACCGTTTGTTTGACTGTATGTTTTGCATTTTACAGGTTTTTTGCATTCATCGCGTTTTCCCAAAAATCCCGTCCATATTTTGAATACAGTTTTACGCACTACCGCGGCGTTATCGCCGGACAATACGATGAGTATGTTCAAAAAACAGCCCTAACCGGAGGTCAGGCGGCGCTGGCTTTTTTCATGTATTCCATTGGAAATAAAGAAACGGAACTTTCTGTAACTGCAAAAATAAAAAAAAGCGCGCCGCTGTCTATTCACGATATGGATATTTTTGTGAGGTTATACGGCCTAAAAACTCAGTTATTAAAGATAAAACCGGATTATTTCAGGAAAAAGCCGGCGCAGTCAATTCTACGTTTAAAAGAAAACCGCTATATTGTTTTTTTAGAAGATGCGGGCAGCTATGCTGTCATATTTGATCCCGCTTACGGAAAAGTTTATGTACCGTGGAATAGACTGAGTAAAATGATGAGCGGATATATGCTCTATGTATATAAATAAACCGTTCCGCCCTGAAGCCCATGTACGGAAGCGCACCGCGGATATTAACCCTACTGCAAATGAAAAAGAAAAATTTCTTTTATTTGCCATTTTCCTTTCAGTACCATTTATGCTTAGCTTCCCCGCATTGTCCATTCCGGCGGTGTTTGTTTTTATATATTCCGCGCTTACATTTCATATACCGGAACGCAAACACGTTTTTCATTTTGCTTTAACTGTATTTTTGTCATTATTTACCCTGACCGCCAACGGTTTTTTTATGGATAATCCCTTCCTTTGGGTATTGATGCTTTTTTACTTTACCGCTTTTATTACGCTTGATATATACGCGTTATCTTATTTTTCTGCTAGAATAAAATTTGCTGTTACAACCGCTTTTGCGTATATAGTTTTTACAAGATTAATGTTGTCACGTTTCTCATTTTTGTTTCCGCTTTACTATACGTTACAGTCGCACTATCTGCCATTTACCGGTATAGTGTCAAAATATATGCTGCCGCTTCTATTCGAGGCGCTTGTGATAACGTCGCCTATCGCGGTTTTTCAGACGGTCAAATACAAAAAATATTTGTCAATAGCCGAATTTTTTATAATACCAGTGGTCTGTATGTTTTTTACGGTTACATACAGGCATACAATGAAAATTGATGCGCCCGCCACGCCTTTAAACGTAGGTTTTGTTCAACTGTCATTTTTACGGCAGGATTATATGTTAAGCGATAACTACCCCGGATTTGGAGAAAAAATAAGCAAAAAATATTTGGCGTACGCAAAAAAAGCGCCGCCGGTGCGGTTGTTGATCATTCCGGAAAGCTCATTTCCATATATTGATTTTAAAAATGACTTAATGCTTAAAGAATTAAAACTACTGGCAAAACAGAATAATCAGTATATAATTTCAGGATATTATACGATGAAAAAAGATAAAATTTATAATTCCGTAATACTCATTAGTCCTGACGGAAAAATTGCGGACATTTACAGCAAAAACAGCGTCGTTCCAATTTTTGAATCAAAGTGGGCAACAGTTTCAAATGAAAAACTTATTTTTAACATAGATGGCTATAAAATCCAGCCTTTGATATGTTACGAAACGGTTTTTATGTCCGCATATAACTACAGGCTTTCAAATTTATTTACCGCGGTCAGCAATGCGGTTTTCTCCGAAGGGATTGCGATTTCAAAGCTGCATAATGCGTACGGTATTTTTTACGCAAGAACTTTTAACATTCCCTATTTGCAGATAACGCAGGACGGACCCTCGTTCTACATTGACAGAAATTACAGACTGAATTTTCTTTCTCAATCAGGAGAAATATCATACGATAAAGTAATAGAGTTGTTCAAGAACTGAAGTTTTTGAACCAGGAATTCAAAGTATCACCCATCTGGTTCATCTCCCCAGACGAAAAGAATAAAGGCGTACCAGTTTTCATGGAGAAAACGACTGAATATGTATCTCAGCGCACTAAAGAAATTGTCCTGTCGTCCAGACCGGTTCCGGGATGCCCGGTACTGCTCATCTCCCAAATACAAAACCGTGTGAAACAGAAACGCCAGCAGGTTCAACAGGC
>JAISZZ010000010.1 GCA_031284385.1 Treponema sp. | reverse complement strand
ATTTCAAGGAAATCATGTATTTTCATACCTGTTCTACTCTCTGCGCTCGGCGGCAGGTATCAAGTATTGAAAATGCAGGGCGGATATAGCCTGCTCATACGTTTGGTCCGCAAAAATCCCCTGAAAAATTATCGCTGAAGCGTAAGGCGCCCACCATTCCCAGGGATTTACGGCCTCGACTATCACTGAAACGACAATTTGATCATCGGGATTCTCACTGTTATACGGCGCGTAAGCGGCAAACCATGAATGCCAGCGGTCATGTAAACCGACTTCACTGGTTCCTGTTTTACCGGCAATCTCTACGGCATTGATATTGAGCGGAAACTGCGCTGTTCCAGAACTGATAACGGTTCTCATATTGTTACGCACTGTTTCAAATATTTCTTTACTGATGTCTGATTTTCGTAAAATTTCAGGCTGCGTCATTTTTTCTATCGCGCCGCTCACCGGATCGCGCACTTCTTTTAGAATATGCGGTTTGTAAATCACGCCGTCATTCACTACCATCGCTACCATGTTGGCCATTTGCAGCGGAGTTACCAGCGTAAAGCCCTGCCCTATCGACATATTCATCGTGTCGCCGCCCTGCCACCTTTCCCGCAGCCGGCGTTCTTTCCATTGCGGCGTAGGCACAAAACCGGATATTTCTCCGGGTATGTCTATGCCTGTAATTTCGCCAAATCCGTAATCTTTCGCGTAGGAAACAATCCGCTCTACACCAAGATTGTCCCGTCCCACAACCCAAAAATAAATATCGCAGGATTGAGCCAATGCCCGCTGTAAATTCATCCGTCCGTGTCCCGGCCTGCGTATATGGCAGCGCCATGTTCTGTCGCCATATATCATCTCGCCCTGACAATCAACCGTCTTCTCCAGTGGAAAGGCATCCTCACCCAAAATACCCGTTGTCATAACTACCTTGAATGTTGATCCGGGCGGGTAACTTGACTGTATAGCCCTGTTCAGCAATGGTTTATTTATATCATTAACAAGCAACTGATATTCGGCAGATGAGTCGCTGCTGTTAAATATATCCGGATCGTACCAAGGGTATGAAACCATCGCGAGTATCTCGCCTGAAGCAGGACGCAAAACTACTACAGATCCCATCCGTTTTCCAAGCGCTTTTTCGGCAAGCGCTTGTATACCGCCGTCTATAGTCAATACTAGATTTTTGCCCATTTCCGGCGCTTCGCGTACTGTTTCGCGGTTATTGGCAGGCCGCCCCCGCACGTCTACTGTTCGTATCTCGCGGCCTTCCTTACCGCGCAGTAGTTCATCATACTGTCGCTCTATCCCCGCCTTACCTATTATGTCCCCCTGTTTATAACCCCGGTTGTACAACACTGTCAGCTCATCGCGGGTTATATCCCCAACATACCCTATTATATGCGACAAACTTCCCGTGTCCCGGTAATTCCGCACAGGCTTTGATTGCCATGAAACGCCGGGCAGCGTATCGCGGTTTTCAGCGAGAACGGCTATCGTACTGTAGGGCATATTGGAGGCTATTTCGACGGGCTGATACAGGTGGTAGTATTCAGGAGGCAGTTTTTTGTCGATTTGCTCACGTGAAATATGCAAAATATTGGAAAGACGGCTTAACAGTTCTGGAATTTCCTCCCTTTTCACTTCGGCTGGCGCTATACCGACGGCAAACGAATCTGTATTAAAAACAACCGGCTGTTCATAGTCCCTGTCGAAAATCTCGCCCCGTTGCGGAGGCAGTGTTACTGTTCGTTTGGAAATATCATCGGCGCGTAAACGATACAGGTCGCCATTCAATATCTGCATAGCGAAAAGCCGTCCGGTATACAGCACGAAAATCACTATAAATAAAACCTGAACTATCGCTATACGTTTTTGCGGTTTTCCACCACCATTTTGAGGGACGCTCACCCATATCTCCATGTAGTTTCTTTTGGACTGTCTTCAAGTATTATGCCTCGAGTCTTTAGAGCGCCGCGTATTTCATCCGCCCGAGCGAATTTTTTTTCCGCTTTTGCCACGGCGCGTTCCGCTATCAACGCCTCTATTTCCGCCGCGTCCATTCCGGCGGGCGCTGCAGCGTGGAGGCAACCGGATAAATCTAATCCCAGCACTTTATCCATGTCAAAGGCGGCTTCCAGCGCGTCTTTTGGGGAAACGCCGCTGTCTTTTACCAAGCCCCAAAGAGCGGAAAGCGCACGCGGCGTGTTTATATCGTCCTCAAGCGCGGCATTAAACGCTTCGATATGTACACGCGCCGCCCCGCCGGAAGTCGTATCCGCCGCCGGCATTTTTGCCTTCTCGCCAATAGAACGCAGCGCTGACTGCAATGATTTGCGGGCGTTTTGGGCGCTTTTTAGACTATCAACAGAGAATTTCAACTGACTCCGGTAATGTCCGCCCAGCAGGAAGTAGCGATAATCCAGCGGATCAAAACCCATGTCAACAAGATTTTGCAATGTGATGAAGCTGCCCGATGATTTTGACATTTTTTCCTTGTCAAGCACTAAAAATTCGTTATGAACCCAGAACCTTACCCAGGGATGTTTGCCTGTTCCCGCCTCACTTTGAGCGATTTCGTTGGTATGATGTATCTGAATATGGTCTATGCCGCCTGAATGTATATCAAATTGTTCGCCAAGATATTTCATGCTCATCGCGGAACACTCTATATGCCAACCCGGATAACCACGTCCCCAGGGGCTATCCCATGTGAGAGCTTGATTCTCAAACTTGCTTTTCGTGAACCATAGCACAAAATCACCCTGATTCCGCTTATTTCCATCGACTTCTGTACGTGAATGTGTTTTTTGCCCGTCCGTCTTTGGCCCAGCCAGTTCGCCGTAACGCGGGAATTTCGCGATGTCAAAGTAAAGGTTGCCGCCAGAGCTGTATGTGAAACCGCCCGCCTCTATTTTTTTAATTAACTCAATCATATCGTCAATATGTTCCGTGGCCTTACAAACAATGTCAGGACGCTGTATCCGCAGCCGTCCGGTATCATTGAAAAACGCTTCCGTGTAGTACGCGGCTACTTCCAACACGGATTTTCCGCGTTCTTCGGCGCTTTTCAACATCTTGTCATCGCCTGTATCATCGTCACCGGAAAGGTGTCCGACATCGGTAACATTCATGACGTGGGTTACTTCGTAACCGAACCGGCGAAGCGCACGCGCCAGAATATCATGCGTAACGTAGGCGCGGAGATTCCCTATGTGCGCATAATTATAGACTGTGGGGCCGCAGCCATAAAAACCTACTTTTCCTTCTTTTACAGTAGTAAATGGCTCTAATTTTCGTCCAAGCGTGTTATATAACGATAAAGGCATAAATCAATCTAGGATTTTTAGCTAAAAACATCAAGGCCATATTTACAGATGTTTTTAGTGAGACACCGGGCGCAGAGTGGGATAATATAACCACTTGAGGTGCATTCATAGTTCATAAATGGACGTGCTCAAGAACCTTATGGGTTTTTTAAGCGGAAGTTGTTCAAAAACTGAAGTTTTTGAACAACTCTAATGTAAAATTGCTGATAGTATCTCCTTTGAGAGATTTAGCACCTATAAAATTTCAACGTATATGCCGATAAAGGTTTGATGGGAACTACCCACAACGGAATGACTACGAAAACTCAAAAACCTTTTTCGATAATTTACGAAGACAGTGATATAATCGCCGTGAACAAAAGTTCCGGTTTGGCCGTATGCGCGGACCGCTGGAACTATTCAAAGCGCCGTCTGGATATGCTGCTTGCGGAAGTTTCCGGCAGACGGCTGTTTACGGTTCACAGGATAGATGCCGCCACGTCAGGTATCGTGGTTTTCGCTAAGAATTCCGCCTCACACCGCCGTCTTTCCATAGCGTTTGAATCAAGATTGGTTCACAAAACTTATACCGCCGCAGTTCGCGGCGTTCCGCAGTGGACGGAAACCGACTGTTCAGCGCCGCTCGTCGTGAATGGCGACAAACGGCATAGAACCATAATAGACAGGTTTCGTGGAAAAAAATCGTTGACTCATTTTAGGATGCTATCCCATGCCAGCGGCGTTTCAATCATTGAAGCTGAGCCTGAAAGCGGCAGGACGCATCAAATCAGAGTGCACATTGCGAGTCTTGGACATCCGATAATCTGCGACTCGTTGTACGGCAGAGAGTCCCCGCTGTTACTTTCGTCAATCAAAAAAAATTGGCGGGGCGATCCGCGGGAAGAACGCCCGCTTATTGCGCGGCTCGCGCTACACGCCGCAAAACTAAAACTGCCTGCCCGCGGCGGCAAAGAAATTCTGCTCGAAGCGCCATACCCCAAAGATATGACTGCACTGATCAAACAGATAGACAAGCGAGCGTCCGTTGCCACGCCACGAGTTCAAAGCGAAACCGGCAAGTTGAACGATGCGTTCACGAGTATATCAATGTGATTATGCCGCTTGATAAAAACCGCATTTAAGGTACAGCGATTCATCGTAGCCTACGAGTACCGGGTGATCGGAGTTTTGATAACGAAAATCTATTTCATACAAGCGGCGGTCGGCATCGCAGGCGGCGGCGGCTATCATGTTTTTAAAACGCTGTTCACTGAGAGCCTGACTGCACGAACAGCTCACAAGAAGCCCGCCCCGCGATAAAAGTTTTATCGCCTTTAAATTGATTTCTTTGTATCCGCGAAGCGCGTTATCAAGCGCCGTATGGGATTTTGCGAAAGCAGGCGGGTCCAGTATGATGACATCAAAATGTTCCCGCGAGCGTTCCAATTTTCCAAGATAGTCAAATACATCCGCGCACGCCGTTTTAACACTGCCGATACCGTTCAGCGACAAATTTTTTTCAACAGCGTGCAGCGCGGTTTCAGATACATCCACCGCGATTACTTCGGCGGCGCCTGCACGCGCCGCATGAATAGAAAAACCTCCGGTATAACAAAAAGCGTCTAGCGCACGCGGCTTAAAACCTGCCTTTACAAATTTTTCCTGTATCATAGAATACAAGACAAAATGATTCTGTTTTTGATCGAGAAAATGCCCTGTTTTCTGCCCCTTCAATAGATTGATAATAAACGGAAAATTATTTTCAAAAATGATTATTCCGGCAGATGGAACGTAACCCGCAATATTGTCATCACCACAATCCAGCCCTTCAAGTGCCCGCACTTTGACAGATTTTTTTTCAATAATACCCGAATATGCCCCGAACACGCTGTTAATTGCCGCTATTATCTGTTCCCGCCTCATATCCACGCCGAATGACAGAATTTGTATACTGAACCAAACGGAAGGCTGTCCGCAATTTTCAAGCATAGTTTCAAAAGTGAGCGGATTCGCATTTCCAATTTCGATACCTTCAATTTTTGCCGCATCCCATCCAACATAGCGGTCTATTATCAGGCCGGGCAAAAAATCAGATTCGGCAAAAACCACGCGGCACGATTCACGGCTTAAATCAACAGCGCTTCTGCGCATCAAGGCATCTCTTATACGGCGCTTAAAAAAACCTTCGTCTACGCCTTCTTTTGACGGACTGTATATACGAGCAATTATTTTTGAATCCGGATTTACAAATGCCCGTCCTAAATACTTTTTGTTATATGTTTCCACATCGGCAATTTCGCCGCGTAACAGAGTATTTCCTCCGTCCCGTCCGTTTACTATATATTTAACTTCGTTATCATATACCCACGGGTGACCGGCGCGTATTCTTTTTTCTTCGCCTTTTTCAACTATGATTTTTGTCATATTAACGCCTTACAATAAATATAGAATTTGTTTTCGCACATTCGCTGTATAATTTATGCGTATATTCTTTTAAGTATTTTTGAACCTGAAAACATTCTTCACCCAGCGCAGGCCGCATCCGCCTCCATGCGCCGTCCGTTCCAAGCGTATGAGCGTGGCTATTATCCTTAAAAAATAAATCAAGTACCGCAGAAACGCGGTATTTTATTTCTTTATCAATGACAGGAAACATCAATTCAACGCGGCGTTCAAGATTGCGCGTCATCCAATCGGCGCTTGATAGATACAATTCCGTATCGCCGCCATTCTCAAAAAATATTATGCGTGAATGTTCAAGAAAATAATCAATAATACTTACAACTTTTATATTCTCAGAAAGTCCTGCAAGACCTGGAACAAGCATACATATACCCCGGACATTGAGGTATATTTTTACGCCGGCGTTGGAGGCACGATAAAGCGCGTCAATCACATCGGTATCAGCAAGCGCATTCATCTTCGCTTTTATTAAAGCATTCTGCCCGCCGGACGCTTTTTCCGTTTCCCGATCTATCAATTCTATGATGCGCTTTTTTAACGACAATGGCGCTATTATCAGGTGTTTTGTCTTTTTTATATTTGAATAACCTGTTATCATGTTAAAAAAAAGCTCGGCATCACGGATGAAGTCTTTGCCTGCGGTAAACAAGCACAAGTCGGCATAAGTTTTTGCCGTTTTATCGTTGTAATTACCGGTTGAAAGGTGAAGGTATGAACTGAGGCCGTCATCTTCTTTTCGTATTACAAGCGCCGCCTTTGCGTGCACTTTGAGCCGCGCAAGTCCGTATATCACGGTTACTCCCGCCATCTCCAAATCTTTGGCCCAGTTAATGTTGCGCTCCTCATCAAACCGCGCCTTTAACTCGACTATCGCCGTAACCTGTTTACCGTTCAATGCGGCTTCTTTTAACGATTGCGCTATAGGTGAATCTCCGCTTGTCCTGTACAGCGTTACTTTTATCGCCATAACTGAAGGATCGCGTGCCGCTTCTGAAAAAAACATTAACACTGGATCAAAAGATTCATACGGAAAATGAAGCAGTATATCATTTGTTTTTATGCGTTCCCACAAAGACTTTTCATTATTATCAAAAAAAATATCAAGAAATTCAGCGTGGTAATTACTTTTTAAATTTTCAAAACCAGAGATTCCAAAATCTTCAATATCGTAAAGCGCCGCGAGATTTGCGAGGTCAAGCGGACCCGGTACTTGATAAATATCCCGCGGATCAACTTTAAGATGACGCGCAACTTCGTCACGCAAAAATGAGCTTCCTTCAGAATGAACCATACGCATAATGCGGGAACGCTCACGTTTTACAACAACTTCTTCCATAGCTTTTATAAAATCTTCATCCCGTTCCTCGTCAACAGAAAAATCTGCGTCTCTATCAATCTTGAACAGCATACGCTCTTTAATTGAATAACCGGGGAAAAGGCGCGAAGCGAAACATAAAACGCTGTCTTCAATCAAAAAAAAACACGCGCTTCCATCGCCGTTTGAAGGCAGCATCACGATTCTGACAGAAGGTATTTTTACTATTGCAATTTTTGTTTCCGCACAGTTTGTTTCTTTTTGCAGAGAAAAAGCTGCGTACATATTCCCGCCGGGGGCTGGAATATCAACATCCAGACGAAGCGGCGTAAGAAGCGGAAATACTTTATCAATAAAATGATGTTCAATAATTTCTTTTTGTGATTCGTCCCATTCATTTATAAATAAAAGATGTAATCCATTTTTTGAAAGTGCCGGAATCACATCATTTAACAAACAATCGTACTGTTTTTTTATAATATCACGAGCCTTTCTTTGCGCTTCTTGATAAAGCGATGCATGACTGGCATTTTCAATTTCTGTCATCGCATTATTTTTATTACGCATAGCGCGTTTTATGGCTGCTACGCGAACCATAAAAAATTCATCAAAATTTGACGAAACTATTGTTAAATATTTATAACGTTCAAGCGGCGGCAAATCTGGGCGCAGCGCCTCTTCCAATACGCGTGCGTTGAAATCCAACCATGAAATCTCCCTGTTAAAATAAATTTGAGGCATATCTCAAACTATATTACAAAATTTTTGTTTTAAGAATAATCCCCAAAGAGGGCGGCGGCTAAATTTGTAAATCCTTACAGCATAAAGAGTTACACTCTTACTACCATTTCCGCCCAATAGAGTTGTTCAAAAACTGAAGTTTTTGAACAACTTCCGCTTAAAAAGCGGTAACATTGGCGCATTTTGTGCAACATTTCAATTGGCGGCGGATACACTTTGCGAGTGACGGATTGGGGGGTGGCGGAAGACCCGCATAAACCTACAATGCGAGCGTCGCTCGCAACGCAAGCTTATGCGGGGCTGGAGACAGGGGGGCGCGGCGGTGAGGCGGCTATATGCCGCAAATGGTATGGAAACAGCGCCCCCCTCATGATTCTCATCCCATGCGGCGAACTGGACGTGTAAATGTAACATTGGGGCACGCTCACTGTGAGGAATTGACTTTTTTTTATAACAATTATATACTAAATCCGTTCAGGCAGGTGAAATTTTAGGTGTTTTGCGCGGCAGTCGCTCAAAACGCTTTAATTCACTGAAAATACGGTGTTTTTATGGAGAATAGCGATGAATCGGAAGCTCCGTCTTAATGTAATATTTAAACTATTTCTTTGTATTGCTGCGCTGCCGCTGTCTACCTGCAATGAAATATCTTTTGATTCGTACAACGGAGCCACGGCTTGGATGGCAAAACCGGAAGATAACTCCATTCCGCTTGAAAGTTCCCTATTGATAAGGCTGCGCGTTCTTGACGACAAAAACCTCGATGTTGGAACTTGGAGATGGGGTTTCGATAAATTAGTATTCGCGTACATTGTAGAGATTGGGGATGATATTACCAGCGTTCATATAGATGCGGGCGCGAAACACAGCGACACATTCATACTATTCGACCCGGGAGAGCATTTTAATCCGCAGAAAACACGAAGCGTTGATATAACGGTGGGAACAGAAAGCAACACAATGCACTATATCATCAATTTTGTCGCGCCGGGCGAAATATTGGAACAGGCTTATCTCGACAACATAGAATTATCGCAGGCTGAAAGCGGCGTAAGGTTGGATCAAGAGTTTGAAAGAACCGTTACCAAATATACGGTGCTGGTACCATTCGGTATAATAGAGTTTGCTGTAATAGGTGTGCCGGCATCCTCCGTATACTATGTCGCGTACAATCCGCGTCCTATAGTAACTATGTCGAATGATATGGAGCCGATGACAATATGTGTATATGGCAGAAATTACGCGCCTACAAATTATACGCTCGATTTTAATTTTACCGATCCCGAACACGCACGGCTAAGCGCGATAATTCTATCCGCCGGTTCACTTGAGGGTGCGCCTTTTTTTGATAATACGAAGCTGGAGCATACCGTAAATTTGCCGAAGAGCGCGGGTAACGTTTATGTAACAGGAATTTCAGAAAAATCTTCATTTAAAATTAAATATAACGGTTCGGACGAGTCTGACAAAGAAAGTATTGAAATAACAGATTTTAGCAGTAAACTTGAAATAAGCGTTATAGGAACAGCGGGTTATAGCACAACAACATACAGTATCAGTTTTAATAAAACAAACATGGACGCGGCCGTATTGGATGATATTACACACAATCTTTCAGGATTAGCCTCGCTTGTTCAAGCCGGTCCCGGCGCTTCCAGCAGCGGATTTAACGCCTCTCACACATACTATACGTTAAAAGTTCCTGAAGGCAGCCAGAATGTAACCGTTACCGGTATAACATACAGTTCAAAAGAAATCGCGTATTCGTGTGATCGAGGCGAAAGAGCGGCGGGCGGCTATAGGGTTGATTTTTTAAGTTCAATACCGGCCACGCCCCCGCTTACCATTACAGCATCGGCAACAGGCTGTGTTACAACAAGTTATTCGCTGCGATTTAGTAACGCTTCTGGAATCGCGCAGGCTAGATTGAAAGACATAGAGTGCCGCGGCGGAGAGTTGAGACAGGGGGATGACGGCCCCACAGGATTCAGCCCAAGTTGCCTAAACTACACGTTGAAAGTGCCGAGGGACGTGCCGGCGGCAATAGTTACCGGCATACCGGAAGTAGATTTTTTCGCCGTAGCGTACGACCCTGAAAACTATTACTACACCGGTCCTGGTGAAAAATCCGATGGCGATACAAAGACAATCAAAATCACGGTGAGCGGCGGGGCTGGTTACACGCCTACCACTTATCAAATAAACGTTAAAAAAGAAGGTGAAATAGCGATAGATAAATTGATAATTAATGGGGGGACAGTAACCGTTAACGATATAAATATCAATCCGCCTTATATTGAGATTAATAATACTGATGCTCCTGAAAAATTTAATATCATAGTTACACATTCCCAATCTATTAAAGTGGCGTTTGACGGGAACACTACTACCGCGTCCGGAGCATCAGTCAGTTACAATACTGTTGAGAATGTTTTAATGGGCGTATCCAAACAAATAAAAATTAAACTTACCGATGATAATAGCGGCTTCTCGAAAGAGTATTTATTGAATCTTTACAGGCCCAGCGAATATTATGTTTCAGCGAATGGTAATGATAGTAACAATGGCGAAACAGATGTGAATGCATTTAAAAATCTCAACAAAGCTATAAACGCGGCTGTTGAGTCAAAATGTAACAAAGTTACGGTAATCGGAACCGTTTTTATAAATGAGGATATTTCAAAAGGTACTGTAGAGCCTTTAACAATTTCCGGCATAAATGCCGCGGCGCTTACCGCAGGAACTAATAGTAATGTTTTAGTCATTAAAAAGAACGATGCTGACACGAACGCTCCTAACATTAGGTTGGAGAATATCAATATAAAAGGCGCATACAATGCTAATGGAGTTAAAATTGAAAACAAATCGACACTAACTCTCGGTAACGGGGCATATATAAGCGGAAATACTTTAACTTCTGGAAATGGCGCAGGTGTGTATGTTGGAGCTGGAGCCACGCTTAATATCGCATCCGGTGCCGTGATAACAGGAAACAAGGTCAATACAGGCAGTGGAGGCGGTATATACAATGCCGGTACCGTTACCATGGATGGCGGGATCATTCAGAGTAACAGCGCTGGCAACGGAGGCGGCATATACAATACCGGTATCGTTAATATGAACGGCGGTCAGATATATGTAAATAGCGCGACTAAAGGCATAGGCGTATACCAAAACGGTATATTCAGAATGGGTACGGCTGGCTCGTCGTATCCAAAGTTATACAGCAACGATGATATTTTTTTGCCGCAGGGCAAATATGTGATTCCTGCTATAATTACACAACACGGCGCGTCTGTCAGTAATCCTGCGGCAAAAATAACGCCTGAATCGTACACACACGGTGTTCAAATTCTTGCTTCCAACGAATCTGGTACGATTCTTGGCAGTAGTTATGGCACCACAAGCGTTTGTTTTACCGTAAGCGATCAAGGAAGCCTTCACAACGCTATTGACAGCGCGGGCAAACTGCTGTACAGCGTATATTACTACGTTAATGCTACTGGAAATGATAGTAATACAGGTTTGAATGCGGGGTCGCCATTTCAAACCCTTAGCCATGCGCTTATTAAGGCAAAAGAAACTCAAATAAAAACTATTCTGCTGACATCCGATATTTCTTGTAAAGGAGAGTTCAGCGACCTTGGGGACGTATCTATTATGGGCGAGAAGAATAGTATAACGCTGAGCGTGAGCAGCAGCGGTAGCATAAAATTTACAGGCAACTCGACCGTTTATTTCGATACCATAACATTGAACGATAGCACTAATATTACAGCGGAGCCGCCGGCGAAAATAACTGTTAGGTAACGCTGCTGCCGGCGGCTGTCAACCAAGTTCCCGAAATAATGCGTAAATTTTATCGCGCAGATGGGATGCGTTGATGGGTTTAACAATATACCCTTTGGCACCGAGTTTTGTGGCCTTTGAAACATTTACAAGCTGAGAATTCGAGCTAATCATAAGAACAGGTATATTTTTTAAGGTAGCCGAGCTTTTCAGGATTTTCAAAAAATCAAGACCGGAAGTATCTCCTAAAAGCAGATCCAACAAAATAAGATCAATTTTATTTGTTACAAGAATGGCATTGGCGGTATTTACAGATTTTGCCAAATGTACATTGTACGTTTCGCCCAGAATTTCATTTATAAGCGTAAGAATTTCAGGGGCGTCATCCAAAATCAGTATGTTTCTTTTTGAAGGTTCAAGTTTTACTGCCATAATTAAATCCTTTTATCTTTTGTAGTACGACATCATAATCAAAAGATGATGTCAGTTGTTTTAATTCCAATATAAAACTATCAATTTTTTCATCAAAAGAGTCGCCGCTTAGTTTTTCGATAAGGTCATTTATCAAGTTGGCATGGCCTGTTTCGACGGCAGTTTCCAGCTCTTTCAAATTTTGCGCTAAGGAATCTATATCTCCTTTGTTTTTTTTTCCGGCTGCGTTTTCCGTTTTGAGTGTTTGTAAAACACTGCCGAAAACAGCCCTGCACTCATCGATAAACGGCTTCATTTCGTTTAAGTATATAGAAGGTTCGTTTTTCGTTTCGGCAGATGCATCTTCCAGTTTTTTCGCCCACCCGGACAAATCCTTAAAACCTAGTGTCGCAAATATACCTTTTAGCGCGTGTATTTTTATATGATAACTCTTAATATCACTTTTTTCAAGGAAATCACGCAGCGAATTCATCGAATCATCAAAGCCGGCGCAAAATTGCCGAAAAACTTTAAGATACGCCGCGCCGCCGCCGGTATGAGAAAATCCGTCCGCCAGATCGATTCCTTTAAGGGTTTTAAGCTGTTCAAAAACAGCTTCCATTTCGTCCGAATCATTCTGCTGCGCCACATGATTATATTCTATTTTTTCAGGCGGAAGCCACCGCGTCAACTTTTTGTTTAGGTTTTTTGCGTCAATAGGCTTACTCACAAAATCATTCATGCCGGCTGCCGCGAATTTTTCGATTGCGCCGGACGCGACGTTGGCGCTTAGAGCTATGACTGGCACTTCGCTAAACCATGTATCGCCTGTTTTTTCCGCGAGCGCCCTTATATGACGCGCCGCCTCGAGACCGTCCATTCCCGGCATCATCTGATCCATAAAAATTATGTCATATCTTGTATTCGCGGTTTTACTTACCCCTTCCGCGCCGCTTAATGCCGTATCCGCATTTATGCCGTGCATCGCGAGAAAACCTTTTGCTACGGTAATATTTTCCGGCATATCGTCAACAACAAGCGCCTTAACAAACGCGCCTTCTTTTACTTTTATAAAATTATAATTTTTTTCGGAGACTGCCAATTTTGCGGGATCGCCTTCAACAAGCGGAAGTAAAATTCTAAAGATAGAGCCTTTGCCATACTCACTTTCCATGTCTATGATGCCGCCCATCATATCTGTAAGTTTTTTAGAAATCGCAAGCCCCAACCCCGTTCCCATGATACCCCTGTTTTTTCTCGTGTCAAACTGCTGAAACGCCGTAAACATTTTTAACTTATCTTCATTTTTTATACCTATGCCAGTATCTTTTATTTTGATTTCAAGATATGTTTTTTTATTCATAACTGCTTTATTTACAAAAATGTCAATGGAACCTGTCGGCGTATATTTAACCGCGTTGCCGGCGATATTTGTAATAACCTGACGCACACGGATTTCATCTCCATACAAAACATCGGGAATATCGCCTGAAATATGGCAAGTAAATGCAAGTCCTTTTTTTCCGGCGGTATGCTTAAACATTGAATCAATATTATTTATCAGACGTTTTAAGCTGTAACATACCGGCAGAATATCAAACTTACCGGCTTCAATTTTTGAAAAATCTAAAATATCGCTTATAAGATTAAGCAGTGATTTTGACATTATTTGTATTTCGGAAATATAATTTTTCTGAGTTTCGTTTAGGCTGCCGACGGGCATAAGTTCGCTCATGCCTATAATTACATTCAGCGGGGTACGCAATTCATGGCTTATTGTCGCTAAAAAATCACTTTTTGCGTTAGATGCGGCCTCCGCCGCCTTTGCTTCCACCCGCAATATATAGTTTTCTTCGTTTGCCTTTCGCACAGCCATTTCTTGAAGGCGCAATTCACGAAGGTCTGTCGCGTAGGCTGCGATGCGGAAAGTATTTTTCCAAGGTAAACTTACAAAAGTTATATACATCGGCAGAATTTCTTCTTCATTTATCAGGCACATCCATTCCGTTTTAACAGAACCGTTTTTAATGGCTGTTTGCAGAAAACTATTCCATTTTTCCACGCTTGATATGCCATCTTCCTGAATGTCGGGACAGCAGGCGAAGAAGCTGTCAGCGCTCAGCTCTACATTGCTGTTTAAGCCGAGCAGTTCTATGGTTGTTTTATTGAAGCCGATAAGCCTGCCTTTGGCCGTCCAGAGCGAACAGGCAAGCGGCGTTGAATCCAACATCAGGCGAGTCCGCTCGTCCGCTTCGGCATCCCTAAGTTCTGTCGTGTCGTGGCAGATTATTATTTCACCGTCAAATACCCCACCATCCGTTATCGGTGCTAATTGAAGCGTATAAAGCCGCTCCGTTTTATTTGATGGAAAAAATATTTTTGTATTGAACGTTACCGGCAATAATTTATTTTTTACATCTTCAAACCGTAACATGATGTTTTTTGTAAGTTTTACACTTTCAAAAACGCTGAAAATATCTTCCAATGTACGGCCATTTATAAAGTTAAAATCCGTAATGCCGGTTAGATGAAGAAATTCGCTGGAACAGTAAGCGAAGCGTCCGTGATCATCAAGCATCAAAATGATGATATTGCTGTATTCCAGCAGCAAACGCATATATTTTTCAAGTTTTTTTTGTTCGGCGGAGCGAAGCGTGTCGAGCAGTTTATCATTCCGCTCGGCCATTTCGGCGGTATTTATTTTTTTTTGCAGAATACTTATTTTGCGATTTAACTGCTTGTTTTCAGTTTGAAGCTGTTTTATAGCAAGCAGCGTTTCCTCGTATGTTTTTAGACTGCTGGTATCACTCATAAATTATAAGACGCACGCTACAAGGGTATAATTATGCATACGGTTTATAAATTTTCCGTCACTGTCTTTTACGGGGCAGATCTCGCCGCCTGAATAACAAACTTGATACGGAGCGGTTTCGCCAAGCATTTCTATAATTTTTTTAAGCTCGTCATCATCTTTTATTCCCAATAAAATATGGCGGACAAGGCATGAGTAAATCAATATTCCGTTTATATCTTTTTGGGAAGGTATTTGCCGCATCAGTTCTTCTGTTGTTTCAATAATGCCGTTATAGTTCAGGCTGCCTGTGGAGATGGCTTTTCCTTTGGGCATCTCATCGCCAAAAATAGCGGCGCCGTCGTCATCTATGCTGTATAAAGCGCGGACTATGGGACGGCTTCCATCTCCAAAATTTAGTACAAAAGGTATCAGATACAATGTATTTGCGTTTATATCTGCATCGGAAAATCCACGTTTTTTTAGAAAATCTACAAAACTCATTCCGTTGACTTTGCATACACGGCACCCATCGGATTCTGTAATTACGCCGTACTGACGCTGAAGGTTTTGTTCCGGTATAGAAACCATAAAAAAATTAGGATGAACATTGCCGGACATTAACACAAAAGCAGCCGACATTGATTCAGCTTTTCCATTTACTATGGTGAAGCTGTTGCTGTTATCCGGATTGGCACTACAGGCGAGTGTACCGAAAACAGGAGTATCTCCTGCCTCCTTAAAAATCGCGTTGACAATGGGATAACTGCCTATTGACATAATGATGGGCGGGTACGCGAGTACGAGACAGGGATCCCCTGTCAGCTTGCTCCTAGCTTTTTTGAAAGCACTTGAAATAGTTTCATTTACATTTTCGGATGTGATTGTCCCGCTGTGTTCAACCGAGAATACTACGTCATCCGCCGTAAGCACGGAAATTGCCAGCAGCATTGGGCTGAAAATCCCATTTTCCGCGCTTACCTGCGTGGTTATTCCTACGGTACAAAATGGCAGTTTTCTTGATAATGCTTCTAATACGCCCGAATGTATGAATTCCAGAGCGCAAGTAATTAGGCCTACCGAGTTAGCCGCTAAATTATTGTTTAAATCAAGCTGATTTAGAATTTCGTTTACAGCTTCATCAGCGTCGTCAATTTCTTCGGTTACGGCGGTTAATACTTTTATCATTCGTTTTCTCCTTAAAACCGGCGTTTTTCTTTCAATGAAAGTACCTATGTCCCGCATCCGCTATACAATTTCTTCTACCCGTTTTCCGGCGAGTTTCCGGTAAACAGCGCATTTTCCCGCTTGAGAGATGTTTTCATGTAATTTATGAAACGGCGGGGCATCAGGTAAAAAAGTTGGGCCTTCCTGGACTTGAACCAGGGACCTACGGGTTATGAGTCCGCAGCTCTAACCAACTGAGCTAAAGGCCCGTTAAAAATAACTTACGTTTTTGAATTATCCGGCAGAGCAGTCATTTTTGCCTTCAATCCGGCTAATAACTGATCCGCGTTTGAATCCGTTTTTTCAAGCTCCGCGAACTTCTTTTCCAAGCTGGAATCCGCACTGAAGCTAGACAATTCTTTACTTGCTTCGGCGCGGGCTTCAAGCTCATCAACTTTTTGCGACATACGGTCAAAGGTGTCAAACGAAGCTCTGTTACCATCCATACCGCTCATCGTATCCTGAATCTTTTGCTCGGCTTCAGCGCGTTTTGCACGGGCAATTAAAAGATTCTTCTTGCGCTGGGCATCTTCAATCTTGCTTTGCAGCTCACGAAGCGAATTTTTTAACCGCTCAACGGATTCTTTTTGAGCGACCAACTGCTTACTGTACTCCGCATAGTAATTGTCATACTCCTGCTTACGAAGCAACGCCTCTTTTGCAAGATCATCTCTGCCGGCTTGAACTGCTATCTCCGCTTTACGTTCCCATTCGTCCGCCTGCGCCTTATTGTTACTCGCTTCACGTTCCAGTTTTTTTTCATCAGCGATGGCCATGGCGACGGCTTTTTTTGATTCAATAAGCTGTTCACTCATGTCGGTAAGAAGCTGATTCAACATCTTTTCGGGCTTTTCGGCCTTATTGATTAAGGCGTTTATGTTAGCCGCGATTACAGTTCTTAAGCGTGAAAAAACTCCCACAAACTACCCCAAAAATACGTTGCCTGTTTCATCTACGGCAAGGATAGTTTTACATTCTGAACAGCGAAAACGTCCGGCTTTAACGGCCTTCAACTTCTTTGAACAAATCGGGCAACTAAAATTATGCGGAAAAACGCTACTGGTATCTAATTGAGTACCACCCCTGAAATAGTTTTCAGCATCATCTTGATTATCCCTTATATTGAAGAACTGCGAAAACCCCAAAAGCTGGAAAACTTCGTAAACTTTTGGCTGCACATCCAACAAAACAAGATCGCCCCCAATTCCTTTCAACGACTTTAAAAAGGCCGTAAAAGATCCGATTCCAGTGGATGAAACATAATTCAAGCCACCGCAGTTGAAAATAAGCCGCTTGAAACCATGGTCAATAGCTTTTTGGACACGTTTTTGAAAGCCATTGGAGTTGTAAGTGTCAATATAACCCGTTAAAGCTAGTGATAAACCACCATCGACACCGGAGATCTTTTTCAGATCGATTCTAAGACTGTCGTCTTTGTCGGCATCAAAACCAGGGATAATTGTATCGTTAGTCATGGTTTAACTATATACCAGTTTAAACCAGCAAGTCAATACGCCGCATTGCCTAATAATTAATCTAGCCGAAAATGGACGGTTGCCCAGAAACAAAAACCTAGCCAATATCAGGTCACCGGGGCCTGACCATCCTCCTGACAGGAGCCTTTTTCACGATACTTTTTTCCCGGTTTAGTTTCAATATCTGCCCAACCGCCTCGTTAAGCCTCCGGTTCATTGCTGCCGGCAGGCCGGACGGCAAGAGAATCCGGCCATCATGGACGAATTCATCCAGATTACCGGCTATCGACGTATCGGGTAAATGTAAAATTACCGGCTTGTTTGTCAAGCCTCAATAAGCGATAATAATTTATAAAAGGAGTAAGTGCTTTATGGACGAAAAAAAATTAGCTGAAGCTATGCAGTCCCGCCTGGACAATCTTACCAAGCCACGCGGAAGTTTAGGAAAACTTGAAGATTACTGTATCAAAATGGCGGTGATTCAAGGCAAAGTACCACCCAAAATAGAAAAAAAAGGCGTTTATGTTTTTAGCGGCGATCACGGTATCGTGGCTGAAGGAGTTTCGCTTTATCCAAAAGAAGTTAGTTATCAGATGGCTATGAATATGCTGTCCGGCGGCGCGGGCATAAACGCTCTCGCCTGCGCCACAGGCTGGGATGTGATTGTTGTTGACAGTGGTATCGAAGGTGATTTTCCACCGGACAGTTCACTTAACGCGAAAAATCGGTTGATTCGGGCAAAAATTTCACGCGGGAGTAGAAATTTTCACAAAGAAAGCGCTATGACCGAAGATGAAACCGAGTCCGCCATCAAAAAGGGGCGTGAGCTGGCAGAAGATGCGGTAAAGCAAGGTTATAACATGGTTGCCATAGGCGATCTTGGTATAGGCAATACAAGCACGGCAGCCGCGCTCGCAATAGCCGCCGGTCTGGATGCCGGTGACATCATTGATAGGGGCACCGGCATAGACGACAAACAGCTTGCCCACAAAAAGCGTATGATTAAAGAAGGAGTCGTAAACAGGCGGCCTGTAAAAAATCCATATTCGATTCTGCGGGAAGTCGGCGCTCCAGACTTAGCGATGATGGCCGGCTTCATACTCGGTCTTGAAGGACGCGGAATCGCCTGCGTGATAGACGGATTCCCGGTAACCTCCGCGGCTTACATGGCATATATGATTAACCCAAAAATCGTGAATTATACATTTGCCGGCCACCTTTCAAAAGTTTCCGGTCATAAAATCTTGTTGACCGAACTCGGCCTAAGCCCAATAGTAAGCCTTGAGTTGCATCTTGGCGAAGGCACGGGGGCCGTAATCGGCGGCTTTATCGTACAGCTTGCCCTTGCCTGCTCCCTGAACATGGCAAGTTTTGACAATGTAGAAGTATCCGGCAAAAATATTGAAGAGCAAAAATACTAAAAAAACATGAGGGTTATACTATTTTTGTGCGGTTATATGGAGTTGTTTAGAAACATCGGTTAGTGCGGATGAAATTCGTAGAAAATCTTCACAGGCTAGGTTTTCAGCGCGTTCCGCAGGATCTATGCGGGCAGTCTTGAGAATGGCCGCGCAAAATTCTTCCGGCGGACGCACATCAACTAGAGTCATAGACTTGATAAATGTAAGCAGATTGTTTTTCAGAGTTTTGCGGCGGGATGCAAACAAGGCGCGTACCATGCGGTAAAAATCCGGCGTATACCCTTCACGGGCATCCTTTAACTCAAAGCAAACTCCTTCCGAATCAACATTCGGAGACGGATAAAAGCAATCGCTTTTTAACGTAATTACGGATTTCACCGTGTAAACTGACGAGCAAAGAACGGAAAATGAGGAATAATCAGGTGAACATGGTTTTGCCATCATACGCCTCGCAACCTCACGTTGAACCGTGATGGCCATACGCTTGAAAAATATGCCGCTTTCTATGAATCCGCCTATCAACCGGGCAGCTATGTTATAGGGAAGATTACCGGCAAGAAAGTCCGCGCCGCACTCCCCTTTCCACGTTTCAAGCGCGTCGCCTTCCACGAGCGAAAATTTTTTTGAATCCGAAAAAAGTTCCGTCAAAACCCCGCAAAAGCCTTTGTCGATTTCAAAAGCCTTTACATACGCGCCCCTGTCCAGCAGGATGGCTGTCATCGCGCCTAATCCCGGCCCTATCTCCCATACCAAAGAGTCGTCAGATACAGGCAACGCATCCGCCAGCTTTTCTCTGGCGCGGCGGCGTATCAAAAAATTCTGTCCAAACTTTTTTTGCGCGGCAAGACCGCGTTCCCGTAAAAAAGCGTTTATCGCGGTGGGGGAATCGTAGTTAAGCAAATTTTCCAAGATATATTCTCTTCTTGTGTATGATTTTACATAAAAATAGCGTAAGTACTGGGAGAATTATAGAGATTGATACGCCAAATAATACATTAGGAGACGCAACTTCTGGAAAATGACCTGAAATGGCCGCTATCTGTTCAAGCGCCGCGTATATCAAGTCCATACCGTATCCCAATAGGGATGCCAACGGTGGGAATACAATATATAAGGCCAGATATATCATCGCGCCTATCATAAAAATTGTCGTAAGCGGCACCATAATCAGACCCGCCGCTATACCAATTGGCCGCAATGAACCGAAAAACAGAATGCTGACAGCCATCGTTCCCAAAAATGCGCCTAGAGAGGCTGAAAGCGGTGAAGCCGCAAACTCAGGGATATATCCACGGAATACCACCGCTATCATCTGCCCTAAACTGAGAATTCCCGCGAGTGCGAGGTAGGACAGGATGAATGAAACCGTATCGCCGGAATCAGGCTGAAAGAATATCTGTATCATGAATGAAAACCCAAGCAGCAGAGCGGGGTTTACGGAAAGCGCACCGATTATAGCGGCAGCGCCCAGCACATACATTATCGCCGCCCGTGTAAGAGATGGCTGCGCTCCTACCAAAAAAACATACAGTAAAATAAAAATTATTCCTACAAACGCAGCCAATTTTAACCCAAGCGGCTTTTTTAGAAAAAAGGCAATTATTGATGAGACTATGGCAAGATGCATCCCGGATAGCGCCAGTATATATGAACATCCGGCGTTCCGATACTGCTCTGACAATTCACTGTCAAGGTTGTCGCGTATTCCAAGCAGTAACGCAAGCGCAAGTCCGCCCCAGTCTTTCTTGCTGTCCGAAGGCGAAAAAGCATCTATCAACGCAAGCCGTATTCGCGTGCGCCATTGCTCAAAGTTGGATGCGGGATGGGTAACATGAACTGATTTTGCACGGAACAGCGGCGTTTTACTGTAGGATGAAGCATCCGTTTTTATAAAGTTGCCTTCAATGTATATTTCACTGCCTCTGCCGAATTCTTTAAGGCGCGGGATACTGCCTTCCGGGAAAAAGACCATTACCTTTCCGCGGGCAGAAGCTCGGATGCCCTTCTTTCCATGCGAGGTTTTCAACTTTAACAAAGCCATACCTCGACCTGATGCCGTATTTCTTGGATCGTCCAGCAATTTCCCGCTTACAGCCGTTATGTTATTCGTTTCCAATCCTGGAAAAAAATAGTAGCTGCGATTCGCGGCTCCGCGACAGGCTATGCCAAGCGCAAAACCTGCCGTAAAAAAAGCGCAGGCTATAAACGCCTTCTTAAAAGCACGTCCGTTGATACCTGGAATGTGCAGCAAATCGACAACACCCAATAAACTTATTATGACTGTAAGCGACAACGCCGCAGGCAACAGAACCCGCGCCGCGTTACCCGCGACATAAAATGGGGCGAAACCATAGTATGCGGCAATCGAACCCGCAAACATGAAAAATGGCAGTTTAAGCCTCAAAATAACGGCATAAAATTTATTATTCATATATACTATTCAGCGACATCTTTAGTTTCACTTTCAGTCTTACTCCTACTTTTCAGTATCAGTATCAGTTTCCATGTCAGCGCCTTCAGCTCCCCAATCAAATGGATCAACAACAACATCATCATCGTCGTCATCGTCATCATTGTCCACATTTTTGTTTGAATTTGTGGCATTCAATTCTCCATAGTTTGAGATGCGAATAGGTTTAACAGCGCTTGCAATGGGAGTTGATGCGATAGTAGACGGATTATCAACCTGAGCAGTCTCTGGTCTATTGACTTTATCGACCGCCGCCGTGGCTGCGGCGGAAGTATCGTCAATCATGCCAAACATTACGCTGAAAATTTTATTTTTTACACTCATCGGTATAAGATCCGATTCTATATGCATCAGGGATGTGTTACTACCTTCATTATAGTCAACGCTGCGCACTACGCCGCTGATTGAAAGCTGCGTTTTATCAATAACAAATTGCACAATCACGCGCAGTCCGGCGGACGCTGTTCCTCCGGCGGTAACGGCGCACCCTGAATCAGATATATCCTCCAGATAACATTTTATGCCCGGCATCACTTCCGATTTTACCAAATTGTTGCTGTCGTCCACCCTGTAAAGCATCGCTACACAGTGTGTTTTAACCCGCAGTGTTTTTCTGCTTTGCGTACGTATCAGATTGTTCGAATGTGTTAATGTAAGCAGCGGCGGATCGTTTGTGAATACTTCATCAATGACATCGCTTTCAAAACAATAGCCGGCATCATTTTTTCTCCAAAAATACAACAGTAGATGTTTTTTTTTCCACGAAAAATTCAAATCGAGTACGGAGCTGTCCGGACGCTCTATGCTGATAAAATCCGGTTTATTGCTCACAACTTTTGATTTGAATACTCCAGCGCCAGTAACAACAACTTGCATTATTTGAAGCTCGCCGATGTTTCGGCTGCTCGTAATTCCATTTTTGTAAATTGGCCTGTCCATTTCCATTTTCAAGCGGAAATCGTACAACTTTGCGAGAAATTCCTGATTTTCAACAGCGTACTCGGTTTGAGTTTGTTTCATACTTTTAATAATTTTTTTTATGCACTCATCCATCTGAACTTTTGACCAAAAAAGCGCGGCCGGACGCTCTATGCCGGACTGTTGAGCCAACTCTTTTAGCAGTTTTATGTTTTCGTTGTTGAAGCCGGCTTCTTTACCTTTTGTGTAAAACTGCATCCACGATATGCTGTCGCCGGAATCTTTCTTGAGTTTGAAAAAGATAAAAACCGATAAAAACACGAGAATAATTATTAAAATCACTATCATAAAACCACCTGTTCCAGTCTATCATAAAATGTTAAAATGAATTTGTGCGACATTCTATTTTTAGTGTTTTAAAACATCCATTATTCGCGCCGCTTATGATATACATTTTATTTTTTTTCCCCGATTCCGGATCTGCACGTGACTTGTTTTCCCCGTCCCAGATGCCGCCTTTCTCAGCTTTTGAAGAGCTCTTTCAAATACTAGCATACTACATCCCGGCAGCGTCCATAGTCTTATACTTCTGCTATAAAGATACAGCCTATTTTTCGATGGGACAAAGCGTGTGTTTACCCGCGAATCAAGCTGTTTTATCGCGTATTAAGGCCGTTTTCAGCGTATTGTTAAGTACCACCGCGCTGATTTTTATAGGCGGCGTTACGGTATTGCTTGAAGTTTTTTTTACAAAAACTCCGGTTTCGGATAATTTTATTCCGGTAAAAACACCCTCCGGCCTGTTTGCTGTTTCCATTATGGCGGCATCATGTGTTATAGCGGCATATCTTGAAGAAAGCTTTTTCCGCCTGCTGCTATGCGATAGGCTTACCGCTTCAGGATTAAAAAAAAGTATTTCCATTTTTGTTTCAAGCCTCCTTTTTGCCGTGTGCCACACATGGGAAGGAATTTGGGGCGTAACAGGCGCCTTCTTTTCCGGACTTTTTCTTTCTTTTGTATTCGAGAAAAAAAAATCGTTACACCATATCGCGCTCTGTCATGCTTTGTACAACATTTTCGTATACCTGTTACCTTAAATCGTTTCAGATTTAAAGCTGTTTGACGGTTTCACAAGCTCTTTCTGAGCATTCACCAGCAGCAGTTCACGTACGCCCGCTTTATGTGTCGCCTCCAATACACCGTATATAGACGATGCCGTCATTTCAAGAGCCGTTTTAATATTTGCGCTTTCAATATAACGTGAAAGAAAAATTGCGGTACACAGATCACCTGTACCGGAAACGATGAAATTAAAACTCAATTCCGGCGTAGTTATACGCCATTGTTCGTTACCGTCGGAAACTATCATGTCAAGCGTTTTTGATTCTGATTTACCCGCCGTTTTTTCATGGCAACTGGTAACAAGAATCACTCGCGGACCTTTTTCGTGCAATATTTTGACAGCATCTTTTAGATTTTTCATATTTGATGTATCCAAACCGGTCAACAGTTCCAGTTCAAATTGATTAGGCGTTATTATGTCAGCGCATGGTATCAAAACATCATTAAAAACACTGGGAATATCGGGATGTACATACAATCCCCTGCCAACATCCCCCATAACCGGATCGCAACAGTACAATACAGAGGAACGAGCCGACTTTACCCGTTTTACCGCATCATTAACGGCATATCCTATATTTGCGTCCCCTAAATATCCTGATAAAACCGCTTCGCAAGACGGCAGGGCGTTTCTGTCTTCTATACCTTTTACCAATTCGCTCACAAGCTCCGCCCCAAGCGCTTTTCCACGCCATGCCCCGTAACCTGTGTGGTTAGAAAATTCCACAGTGTTTACAGGCCAAACTTCGTGTCCCATGCGTTGTAATGGAAAAACGGCTGCAGAATTACCCGCCGCGCCGAAAGCTACGTGTGATTGTATTGAAAGAATTGCCACAATAAAGCTCCTTGCATTTGTGAATTTTGTTGTTCCAAAGTTAGTTTTTGGAGATGTCTAAAATATATAGTGAATTATCAGTCATCGGACGCTCATTGAACCAGACTGCCTGCTATTATGGTATGCCGTATCTCGAAATTATCATCGAAAACAGTAATATCGGCATCATAGCCGGGTGTTAGCTGACCTTTGGACGTATAACCCATAACTTGGGCGGGATTTATCGTAGCGCAACGTACCGCATCCACAAGCGGTAAATCATAACTGACAAGATTTTTCACACCGCGTATCATTGTAAGCGCCGAACCTGCGGTAACGCCATCCGAAGCACGGCAAAAACATCCGCCCTCGTACTTGACCTCCTCGCCATTCGCTATGAATGGCCCCTCCATTTGTCCGGTGGGTTTTAGACCGTCCGTTACCAGCACAATTTTACTCATGGGCTTAACGCGCATTAACAGCTTAAAGAGATCGGGGTGAATGTGAACGCCATCCGCTATAATTTCACATGACATATCGTAATGAATAAGCACTGCGCCCGCCGCGCCGGGGTCGTGGTGATTCATCTGGCGCATCGCGTTAAAAAGATGTGTCGCGTGCATGATACCGGCCTGTATACCCTCTACCATGTTTGAATATAGCGCGTTAGTATGACCAGCCTGCAATACAACCCCCTTCTTGCGGCAAACGAGCGCAAGCTCGTGCATACGTTTGAGTTCCGGCGCGACGGTCATATTGACGATATGTCCTTCGGATGCATCCCATAAACGTTCAAACAATTCAATGTCAACAGTTTTTATCGTTTCGGGACGCTGAACGCCGGTCTTTTCTGGAGATAAAAAGGGGCCTTCCAGATGAATACCCATAATGCGAGCGCCTTGCTCCTTCCCCATCATGTCAACTATAGCGCGTATCGCCTTGATCATGTTTTCTTCGCTAGACGGATAAAGCGTAGGATTGAACGCACTCACTCCACACTGAGCTAGGCGTATCGACATCTCCATAATAGAGCCGGAATCGCAATCTTCCGTGCCGTAACCGCCATAACCGTGAATATGCGTGTCGATGAAACCGGGCGCTATGTAAGCGCCGTTCACATCTATCAGCCGCATACCGGATGTAAATGTTTTTTGCTCAAAGCGTTTCTGACTAAAAACGTCTTCTATTTTTGAACCATTTATCAGTACGGCGCACTGTTTCAACGCTGAGGAGCCGCTTAACAGCGTGCCGTTATAAAGACATATACCCATTACCGCCTCGAATTAATCGTGACCGAATACCGTCAAGCCGGAA
Source organism: Treponema sp. (assembly GCA_031284385.1). Next base: position 2,543 of record JAISZZ010000010.1, on the reverse strand, counting down.
AAAGCGAGAGCGCGTCGCTGTCCGCTACAAGTATCACGTTACGGTGAAATTGCAATACAGATGCCGGGATACGCGGCGTTACCGGCCCATAAAACGATTCTTTCAAAATGGCGGCTTTTTCCTTGCCGCTTACTATCAACAGAACGGCGGCGGCGCTCATTATCGCTCCTATACCCATCGTAAACGCCGCACGGGGAACCTCATCTATGTTCTTAAAAAATCGTTTATTCGCCTCTACCGTTTTTTGAGCCAGTTGCGCCAAATGAGTTTTTACCGGGAAATCATCCGCCGGCTCGTTAAAACCGATGTGTCCATTATTGCCTATACCGATAAGCTGCAAATCAATGCCGCCAAGCCGCTCGATTACGCAATCGTAGCGGGCGCACTCCTCGTCCGGATTCACGGCCAATCCGTTAGGAACGTAAGTGTTCGCTATATCAATATTTACGCGGGAAAAAAGATGTTTTTGCATAAAATACCGGTAGCTTTGCTCGTTATCCGGTGGAAGCCCCTTGTATTCATCCAAATTTACCGTTTTTGTCCGTGAAAAATCCACTTCACCATCTTTGTAATGCTGCACTAAAACATCGTAAAGTCCGACTGGCGAAGAACCGGTAGCCAATCCTAGTACGCTTTCCGGTTTTACATTAAGCTGAGCTTGAATAAAACTCGCTGCCTTACGGCTCATATCATCATAATTGATGCCCTTATATATTCGTAACTTGTTCATATTTCAAGATTATACAATAGCCGCCGCGTATTTTCAATATATTTTTCGCGGTGGAAATCTTCATTCACGTTTGAACACACGTAACGCAAGCGCGCCCGCTTTTTCACAAAGTCGCGTAAATGACAGCTCTTTCATACCGAGTAGTCCCTGCGGACGGCGCAGCATCACAATTATCAGTATCAGCGGGTATATAAGCAGGCGGTAATCCCGCAGGAAACGCAGAAATTCCTGCAAATACGTCAACACGTAGGATGCAAGTATCGCGCCGGTCATCGAACCCATGCCGCCCAGCACTACGAATATCAGGTAGTCTATACTTTTTGAAAACGAGGCTATGTCCGGTTTTACGAAGCCTATCACCATAGCGTACAGTGCGCCGCCTATCCCCGCGATGAACGCCGCACTCACGAAACCTATCATTTTGTAGCGGAATACGTTTATACCTGAGGAATTGGCGGCGATTTCGTCTTCGCGGACAGCGAGTATCGCTCTGCCATAGCTGGAACGGAGGAAGTTTTGCAGCAGGGTTACAACTATCACCAGTGTAAGCGTAACCGTAAAAAACGAAAGAGCGGGGACAAATGACAGCGGAGTTGGGAACTGTCTACCGTTTGCGCCGCCGGTTACTTCTTTTACATTGTTTAGCAGCACACGAATTATCTCTCCTGAGCCAAGCGTTACTATCGCGAGGTAATCGCCGGTGAGTTTTAGCGTGGGAAAACCGATCAAAAAACCGGTAAAAGCGGTAAAAATGGCGGCCAAAACAGCGGCAAGAGGAAGCGGCAGCCCGATATTCATATTGAAGAAGATGCAGGAATACGCGCCTATCGCCATGAAACCGGCCTGACCTATGGAAAGTTGCCCCGTTATGCCGGTAATCATGTTCACGCTGACGGCAAGCAGCGCGTTTACCCCCGCCACCGTGATGATTTGCGCCGTGTATGCGTCGATGACGCCAATCTGTATCAGGATTGACGGGACAAGAGTGAGTAAAACGGCAAAAGTCGCAGGTATCAGCGCGCCGCGTGGTTTTTTTTCCATGGCCGCCTGCCGCCTAATGAGCTTCGCCGTTTTCGACACGCTCCGTCCTGACCGGCTTTCCGTCCAGGCAGAGTGCCTTGCCACCTATGTAGACCGTGTTTTGCCGTACCGTTATGGGCATGGAGGAAAAAGCGTCTATGTCTAACTCAGGAGGGGCGGCGGCGGGCGGCATCCCTTCAAGATGGGCCCGCGAACCGGCAGCCGCGCTTTTCCCGTCAAGGACTTCCACAATCTCGCCGTCCGCAGTCTTGCATGACGCGGCCAGCAGCATCCCCCGGCTTTCCACGCCGCGCAGTTTTGCCGGTTTTAGGTTGTAAACAACGATGATATGTCTGTTCAGCAGTTCTTCTTCTTTGTAGAACGGAACCAGACCGGAAACTATCACCCGTTCCTCTCCCGTTATGTCCAGCGTCTCGATGTACAGTTTGTCCGCCTTTGGATGTTTTTCAATTTTGACTATCTTCGCCACGCGGAGATCCACCGTTTCGCTAAAACGCTTTTCAATATCATCTTTATCATCTTTCGTAACGGAAGCGCCCTTTTCACCCGCGCCATTCGCGGCGGTGTCCCGCGAGGCGGCATCTTGCGCCGCCGGAGCGCGTTCCGTCTGGGAACCGGAATACTTTTCCCGCAGTTCCGCCATGCGTCCCTCTTCCAGCTTTTCAAACAGCACGGCGCTTTTTACCACCCGCTCAACGCCCTCAGGTTTGCCGATGTCCTTCCACGAGAGAGCGCCGCCGTCATCGCCGGTAAAGAAGCCCGCTATCTTTCC
>JAISZZ010000127.1 GCA_031284385.1 Treponema sp. | reverse complement strand
CGATTCCCTTTTGTCAAACTGCGTGAGCGGCGGATGCGGGGCAAAGATAGAAAGCGACGGGCTTGCGCGTCTATTGGCGGGACTGCCTAAAGGCGGGGACGAGCGGCTGCTTGTCGGGTATGACAGTTCCGACGATGCAGCGGTTTATAAACTTGACGAGGAACGCTCGCTCATATTCACGGTTGATTTTTTCCCGCCCATGATAAATGACGGGCGCGCCTTTGGGCGGATTGCGGCGGCCAACGCTTTGAGCGATGTGTGGGCAATGGGAGGCCGCCCGCTGTTGGCGCTGAACCTTGTCTGCTTTCCCGAAGCGATGGATAAAAGCATCCTCGCGGATATACTGGCGGGGGGCGCGGAGAAAATCGCGGAGGCGGGCGCCGTGCTGGGCGGGGGACACTCAATCTACGACAAGGAGCCGAAGTACGGCCTGGCCGTTACCGGCATAGTTGAAACCTCAAAAGCTTTGCGTAATAATACGCCTAGAACCGGACACAAATTGATACTTACCAAGCCGCTGGGCGTGGGGATCGTGATGGCCGCGCTGCGGGTGGGGCTGGCGGGCGAGGGCGCGGTCCGGCAGGCACTTGCCTCTATGGAAAGGCTGAACCGCTATGCCTGCGAAGCCATGACAGGATGCGCCGTGAGCGCCTGTACCGATGTTACCGGTTTCGGCCTCCGTGTCCATGTGTTGGAGATGGCGGGGGATTCGGCATCGATTGTTCTTTACCCTGACGCACTGCCCCGTATTCGGGAGGCAGAGGACTACGCGAATGAGTACCTGTTGACCGCTGCGGGACAGCGAAACCGCAACCGCATGGAAAAGATCGTTGATGTCAGCGCGTTGCCCTTTGCCATTCAGGAATTGATGTTCGACCCGCAGACATCGGGAGGTCTCTTGATAGCTGCCCCTCCGCATGAAGCGGAGGCGCTTGTACGCCGCATAAAAACAGCCGGAGACGAATACGCCGCGATTATCGGGGAAGTAGCGCCAAAATCAGATGATTTGATAGTATTCCGATGAAATGGGTTAGCGCACGTCCGCAGTCAAAGCGCCCTGCGGTTTATATGCTAGAATCTGTAATAATTGACAGGTACTATATATTAAGTGATACCTTTTGAAAGGATGCCCGGAGCTGCCGCCGGAAACGTGTTTCGCCGGAAGCCTCTTGTTTTACTTGTTATTTTTCTCGTCCTGCCTGGTTTTTCAGACCGCCGGTTTTTCTCGTCCGGTATTCCGCAAAATTTGTGGGCGGAGGAAACAGTATCGGAGCTTGATTCCATCGAAGAAATTCGGGCGGCGATAGGCGATACCGGTTTCGAGACGGAAGCGGAGGTAAAAGAAGCTGTCGAGCAGGCCTTGGAGGATGCGAAAATTGAGCTTACCGAGGAAGAATTGGCGGCGCAAAAAGAAAAAGATGATGCCACTCGCATATTAGACCTCGAAATCAAGACCAGTACCCTGCTTGAACTTGCCGAATGGTGCCGCCAGTTGGGATTGAGCGAAGGCGGCAGCCGGGATGATATGGCAAACCGCCTGCGGGATTATCTAGGCGTACCGCGTCCTGCCGGCACCGCCGCCTCACCCGACCAAAAAATCGTTACGATTGAATCCGCCAGAACAACGGAGTATTTTACGCTGACTACGGTGAATGAGGAGTATGCACGGCTTTCTGGCGGCGTGGTGCTCAGTTTGAAGGACGGTGAGGCGCGGCATAACATAAAAGCATGGGAGATTATATACAATAGGACACGCAATATTCTGTCGGCAAGCGGCAATGTCGAATATGTAAAAGAATCAGGCGATAAAAGGGAATCTTTCAAAGGCGACGATATAACGATAAACCTTGATACATGGATAGGTTCTTTTATAGATACAATATCCGAGCGTTCCATCGCTGGCAGTGAAACGGCCTATAGATTTGCCGGACAGGTAATATCACAAACAGATAAAGAAACGACAGTTTTAACTAAGGCGCACGTAACAAACGCTAAAACGGCGGAACCATACTGGTCGCTTGATGCCAGCAAACTATGGATACTGCCGGGTTCAGACTGGGCGCTGTTTAACGGAACATTGCGCGTGGGCGAAATTCCGGTTCTTTGGGTGCCGTTTTTCTTTTTTCCAGCCGATGAAATGGTTATACACCCGGCGCTGGGAACGCGGACAAGGGAAGGCTCATTTCTTCAGACTACTACATATATTCTCGGCAGGCCGGACGCGAGCGCGATAACGCAAAATTCAATCACTCAAATTTTGGGAAGCGGCGAAGGCATGGAACGGGTGCGAGAAGGCTTGTTTTTACGCACTACCGGCAGAAAAGAGACAAAGACCGATACAAGAAAATTTTCAATTCTTGCCGATGCTTATACAAATTTAGGGTTTTATGTCGGTTCGGAACTATCGCTGCCCAAATTAGGGCCTATCAGTAATTTTTCTCTTTCGGCAGGTTTAGCTTTTACGCGCACTATTTTTCAGTCCGCTTCCGGCGTATACGTCCCTTACAATTTGGACGGCGATTTAGAGGAACATTGGGACAGCTCTTATATTTTGGGGATTGAAATTCCGTTTCGTTATAGATTTAAGACATCGCCGTCACTTTCAGGAAAGTACGGTTCTGTCAGCTTTAGTATTCCCATGTACTCTGATCCGTTCATTGACAACGATGTTTTGAATCGTTCCGAAAGCATGGATTGGATGGAAATGTTGAGGGAGGGCGCTGCGACTCCGGTTACGCCTGATTCTTCTACGAATAGTTTGGGTAGTTTCGCATGGAATCTAACAATTAGGCCGCAGCTTTCAACATCTGCGCTTGCGCCGTACATATCAAGTATGTCGATTAACAATATTTCCAGCGTTTATAATTTTACTTACAAAAACGACACTGAAATAGCAAACAAATATCCCACTTCTCCACAGCGAGTGTTTTATTATCCTGATAAATTTACGATGTATTCCATAAGCGGCGGAATCAACGGAACATTGCTTTCATGGACAAGCGCCGCGACAGTTGCGGAGAAAGACAAAGAAATTGCCGATCCGCTGAAAAATTTTGGGACTCTGCGTTCTCCGTGGGGAGAAGAAACTGTCGCGGAAAACAAAATAAATACCCCAAAAATTCAAAAACCATTTTCGGTGGATGTTCCCGCACTGAATCAATCATTTGATATAGGACGTAATAACGGATTAAAAATTTCATGGGCTTATAATTTAACGCCTACCAGCGCGGCGGAATTAAATTATGGAACGGATGACTGGAAGTCTTCAAAGGATATAGATTTGTTTGATATAAAATCAATTTTAATGCGCGTACGGACGGAAGGCGGCACCACTATAAACATAGCGGAAGCGAATAATAATTTATTTTCGTTATCTGGCGGGATTTCGGGTTCCGCACAGTGGCAGGATCATCCATACCTAGATGAGGACGCTACAGAATATGATACTCAAGACAAAATAGATGCCGACAGGCTTTCAGATTATCAGTACAGGCAGTGGTCTACAACATGGAAACACACTACAACAATAAATCCTTTTTACTGGAATCCAATGTGGAAAGCCACCAATGTGCAGTATTCTATGGACGGACTACTGGCGCGTTCAAATTTTACCGGCACGGGCGCCGATCCTGAATGGGAAACTATTTTTGGCGAATGGAATAAAGAAAAAATTACATCCCACCGTTTAGCGGCGAATTTAGGCGTTTCTGTAATGGATAAGGCGCAGAGCTTAAAATTACAAACCGAATTGCCGCCGCGTGATTCTAATTTGATAATGGACAGCGCGGTAAATGCGTGGATATCGGCGACAACCTTAAATACATCAATAAAAGAACCCTTCGGGGATGCTCCCATATATCAGCCGGTTACTATTTCCGAAACGCTGACATTTAAAACAGGATACAGATTTAATCAATACTTTATTTATGATCCAACAGTTTCAGACTGGACCAATTTAACATCAACGTTGACTCTCGGCAAATTTTCAGCGAAATACACTTCCAGCCGCAGTGAGGGATATCTGCTAGATTACGATGCGTCGGGAAACATTACAGGCTGGAAACAGCGTCCAAGCAACGAAGCTAAATTAAGGCCGCGTTCCATAGATTTAGGATTCTCCGCTCAGTTTAAAAAAGAAAATCTTTTAAATAAAACGCTTTCATTTTCGTTGGACCCAAGCATTAGTCTAGCTCTTGATTTGCAGCGTTACACTTATTCAAGCCTTAGTTTTTCGCTTAGATTTACATTGAATGTTAATAAATTTTTATCATTGACAATGGGTACTGTATCACAAAACAGTGAAATGTACCGGTATTTAACGTTTCTTCCATTTTTTGATGAATACTCCTCGAAAATACCGTTATCACCGTCAAAAAATAATAACTTTTTTCAAGATTTAATCAATTCATTCAGGTTTGATGATGAAGAACTGCGAAAGAATTCAGGATTTAAATTGAAATCTTTTGATTTTTCCGCCACACATCACTTAGGCGATTGGGATGCAAAACTCACAATAAATATAGCACCATGGCGCCCGGCAGACAGTTTGGTATATCAATTTTCAACACAACTGTCTTTTATGATACAATGGCTGCCCATCTCTGAATTAAAAACAGAACTTGCCTACGACGGCAAAACCGATTTATTCTTAGTCAAATGAACCGTAACACTTCTGTACCATTTCCAACGCCCCGCCCGATTGGGATTTTTTCAATTTGCGCCGCCGCGCTAGGCTTTACGGTTGGATTACTGCGTAAAGAGCCTGTATTACCGCTTGCCGGAACAGTATTTATAGTCTGTCTCGCGTATTGTTTTTTGTCCATATTTTTTCTGGGGTTAATTCACAGAAAAAAGGCCGCCGCACTGTCCGTCCGCATGATTCCCGAAAGAATAAATGTCAATAAAAATGGAACTATGCAGCTTTCGCAAAAAGTATATTTTTTTCAAATGCCGGCCATCCTGATACGTTATAAACTTATGCTTTCAACAAAAGATAATAAAAAAATTGAAAGTGTTTTTGACGGCGATTTTTTTAAAAAAATGACAGCGGATTTTCAGACGGTGCGGCGCGGCGCTTATTATGGAATGTATGATAATTTGATAATACAAGATATATTCGGTTTCTTTTGCTGCGCGTTAAAAGTACCGCAAGGAAAAAATGAACGCCTCCTTGTGCTGCCTGCGCCGGCGGAAACATTTCCGCCGGCTTTACCGCTTTCAGGCGGGTTGGAACGGCGCAGTGAAAACAGTATCCACAGAACGGACGATTTGACGGAACAGCGTCCCTACATTCCGGGCGATGATCCGCGCCGTATAAATTGGAAACTTTACTCCCATGCCGGAGAGCTTTTTGTTCGTCAAGAGGATCGTGAACCGCCGCCACATTCGGAGTTCATACTTTTGATTGATACGGAAGCGGGCAGTGAGCTTTATCCCGGGCATGAAGGCCCCGCCGCCGTGGACGCTTTGTGTTCCGCCGCCCTTACGTTGTTGATGGAGAAAGCCGCGTCCGGCGCTGGAGTATTGCTGGGTTTTACGGGAGGCGAGATAAGGGACGGCAACGCAGCGGAACTTTCGGCCATGCTCGCGTATCCGGTATTCGGCGAACCGGATGGCGGCAGCCGGCTGCCACCCATACCGGCGTTTAGCGGCACACGCAATGTCATGATACTGGCGCTTGGGCGCAGGCAGGAACAGGGGTTTTCGGGCATTCACGATTTTATCGCAAAACAGCAAATCGGGCAAACGGCGCAGATTGTATTTTTTTACAATAATGAAAAACAAAAAAATTATGCGGAAGCATCCGCTATTATTTTTAACCGCTTTACAGGTGTTAAAGCGTCCACAGCGCGTTACGATGCTGGTCTTTATAAAATTTGAACAACTTCCGCTTAAAAACGGCAAAATGCGGCGTATTTTTTGCGGCTTGTGAGAGAGAACTACTAGGCCGCTTTAACATGTCCATAGTTTGCGGCATACGGGAATGTTAAGTTCCTATCAATCCTGCCGTCTCGAAAACATTCTGTTCATATCAAACGCGCTTTTTTAACGACGGATTTTGGAAACTTTTTGTTTATTTCGTGTATACATTTTTCTAGTTTCTTTTTTCGCTCATCTTCAAAATCAAACAGTTCCGCGGACGCGGAGGCAGTTTCGATATTCATCAAGCCCGCGCCGATTAAGCGTATGCCCATGCCACGTTTGTATTTGCGGTGAAACAATCCGCATACGCGCTCAAACAGGCCGTTCATCGTAACAATTTCGTGATCTGAGGTTTCCTGCGCACTTTCTGTTAGAAAATCACTGTAGCGTATTTTTATAAAAACTGTTTTGCTGTGCCATTGACAATCCAGCAGGCGGAACATCAGTTTATTACATATATTCATAATTGCGGTTTCTATCGCAAATTGATCGTAAATGTCGTATTCAAACGTATGTTCCGCGCTCATTGAACGCGGGCCGCGCACTTCGTCAAACGCCGCCGCCGCTTGTCCTCGTACGGCGCGGTATAAAAAATTACCGAAAGATTCTCCAAAAATTGAACGCAATGTTTGTTCTGAAATTTTATAAATATCATCGCAGGTTTTGTAACCATATCTTTTAAATTTTTCCCGCGCCTTTTTTCCCGCGCCCCATATTTTTTCGACAGGCAGGGAGCGCATAAATTCTTCTTCACCGCCGTTTTCAACGATAAAACATCCGTCGGGTTTTGATATACCGGAAGCGATTTTTGCGGCGTATTTATTTGAGGCGAGTCCTGTCGAAACTGTTAATCCGGTTCTTTCGCAGACGGCCTTTTTTAGTTTCTTCGCGAGTTCGGGCGGCGCGCCAAAAAGCCGTTCCGTTCCTGTAATGTCAAGAAATGCTTCGTCTATTGAAATTTGTTTTAGGTCAGGGGTGAATTCTGAAAATATGTCCATGACTTCGCTTGATTTTTCTTTGTACAGTTTCATATTTCCCCGTAAAAAAATTCCCTGCGGACAAATCTCATAGGCGCGGACTATGGGCATTGCCGAATGAACACCGTACTTTCGCGCCTCGTAGGACGCGGTAGAAACAACAGCGCGCCTGTCGGAGGGCAGTCCGCCCACAATTACGGGTTTTCCGCGATATTCCTCGTTATTTAACTGTTCAACGGAAGCGTAAAACGCATCCAAATCTGCATGAAGGAAGTATTTCATAATTTCCCTTTACTGTAATAAAACCTTAAATAAGTCTGCTTTGTCAATGTTATCCACAAATTATGCATCTATAAAAAAACACTTTTCGTTGAGTTTTGAATACCGGCGGGGTTTTGCTAATACCCTTTTTAGGCTATAATTAAGGGGTATGAATGTCGGAACTCTTGAGGAACGGGTATAATGGACGGTTCTTTTTTTCAAACAAAGGATGGTGCGTTGGAATTAAATGTCAAAGTGAATCCGGCATCATCGAAAACGGAAATACTAGGCATAAAGGATGGCCGGCTCTGTGTAAAAATAGCCGCCGCGCCGGAAGACGGCAGAGCAAACGTCTGCCTGACGGCATTTCTTTCCAAATTATTGGGCTGCCCCAAAAAGGAAGTAAAAATAAAAAGTGGCGAAAAATCCCGCATTAAAACGGTAAGCCTTCCACTATCCTGCATGGAACGTGTCTCTAAACTTTTTGGCGGCGTGGATTGATGTTGCAAAACTGAAGAATCTGCGAAAACGGCCAAACCTGCGGAGTTGTACGCCCAAATTTACGCCGCGCACAGCAAAAATGGTCTGCCCGTCTTAAAATTTGCCATTGACTCTACCGCATCATTCAGGTAGACTATTGACATAGCGACCTCCTAAAACGTTTTTGGGAGGCCGCATCAAACAAAAATGCCGTATCCCAGTAGTTGTTTCAATGGACGGGCGGTGAAGCGTTGAGGGGTAGTGCAATGGTGGCTATAGCCGTTATTTTTTCTAAAAATCGCGACGTGTGTTTGTCAAAAATAGCCATATTTACCCCCCCCCCCCCCCGAAGTTAATTTTTGCCCGGTAAAGATATCAACTTCATTTTTTTGTCTCATCTTTAATAGGCGGCGGTTTGTAAACTTGACCGGCGGTTTGCCGCGCACGTCGAATAAGCCTTTTACATCATTTATTTTTGACCCTAAACTCACTTCGGTGCAGGCTAACCATGTTGGAGGCCGCCTATGAAATAAATGCGTGATGGCTGCGATACGCGCAGAGTCGGCGTATAAATGTGAGGCTTCATAAATCTAAAGTTTATGACTGCGGCGGTAGTATCAGCGCCGCATAAAATTATATTTCTATACTAGAGTTGTTCAAAAACTGAAGTTTTTGAACAACTTCCGATAAAAAACGGCAAAATGCGCCGCATTTTGCGAGACTTGGGAAAAACCATAAGGTTCTTGAACAAGTCCACTTTTATATCGTGAAAGTATACACAGGAGGATGATATGTTTATTAGGAAAAAGAAGACTGTCTTTGCCATTGTTTTGACCGCGATACTTTCCGTTCAATCTTTTGCGCAAGAGATACCAAACGCGGTGTTTGTAGATTTTGGAACAACGATAAGTGGTGTTTTATTGGGCGGGTTCGGAATTGGGCTTGGTTATGAACGCGGATTATCAGATTATATATCCGTAATGATTAGCGCCGCTTATATTGGATTTGTATTAGAAGGTGAAACGTTTGGAAGTTACACAAGACCCGATACAATATATACCGGTATATCTGTTGGGGCGCATGCGCGTGTTTATCCTTTAGCCGACGTAGTAAGACGCTGGTTTATAGATGTGGGTGGGAACTATTCACACATAACTATTGAGTTTGGAGATAAGGCTGACAGTGATCTATTTGAAATAGGAGCTGTAACCGGTTGGAAGTTTGTTTTTGGTGATTCCAGCGGATTCTTTTTAGAACCTGGATTGGGCTATACTTTTGTATTTGGAGATATAAATACTCCGTTAGGTTCCGCTGATATTCCTGCAACAGACGGTTTTAGATTATGGCTTGGCTTGGGGTGGGCTTTTTAAGAATTTAGTTTATCCGCCGGATCCTGCCGGCGGACGGGTTCGTACAGTTCTGCGAAAACGGCCAAACCCGCGGAGTTGTACGCCCAAATTTACGCCGCGCACAGCCAAAATGGTCTGCCCGTCTTAAAATTTGCCATTGACTCTACCGCGTCATTCAGGTAGACTATTGACATAACGGCCTCCCAAAACGTTTTTGGGAGGCCGCATCAAATGAACATCGCCGTATTCCGCATCTGTTTCAATGGATGGACGGTGAAGCGTTGAAGAGGTAACGCAATGGGGGCTTTAGCCGTGTTTTTTCTAAAAATCGCGCCGTGTATCTGTAAAATTTGGCCGCATTTTAGCCTAATGCCCCCCCCCCCCCCCACAGCTAGTTTTTGTTCAGAATTAAAGAAATCAACGTCATTTTTTTGTCTCATTTTTGACCGCCTGCGGTTTGTAAACTTGACCGGCAGTTTGCCACGCAAGTCAAATAAGCATTTTGCATCCTTTCTTTTTGACCCTAAATTCACGACGGCGCAGGCTAACCATATTGGAGGCCGCCTATGAAATAAATACGTGATGGCTGCGATACGCGCAGAGTCGGCGTATAAATTTGCTGGAAAATTGAAATATTAGGGGGATTATATGAAAATTACTTTGGTTTGCAACGCGGGAATGTCAACATCGGTACTGGTTCAAAAAATGCAAAAAGCCGCGACAGAACAGGGTGTGGACGTGGAAATTGCCGCGTATTCGGTGGAAGTGTTGGAAGATTTACTTTCCAAAGAAAAAATCGATTGTGTGTTAATCGGGCCGCAAATCCGGCACATGAAACCCAACATCGACAAAACCGTAAACGGCAGGGCGCCGGTCGCGCTGATAGATATGCGGCACTACGGAACAATTAACGGTTTGGCTGTTTTACAGCAAGCCATCGCCCTTATTGAACAGAAAGGGTAACGCCGTGGGAATGCAAAAAACTATAGACAAAATTGAAAAAATGCTGATGCCGCTCGCAAACGTGGTATCCAGCAACCGGTATCTCTTATGTATGAGGGATTCGTTCAGCACTCTTGTAACATTTATCATTGTAGGTTCGTTTTTCGGTATTCTTAACTGGGTTGTATTTGAGCCTAGCGGAACGATACTTGGGCCTGACGGTCTTAATCTTGGAAAACTTTTTACCGGCCTGAGCGGGGACGCTTACATTGCATCAGGTTTTGTAGATGTCTGCCATAAAATACAGGCATTGTGCGGCGCGGTGGTAACTGTAACATTCGGTATATTTTCGCTGTTGCTAAGTTTTGTTTTTGCTTACCGGCTGGCTAAAATGTGGAAAAGCAGCGAACCACTTTTACCGGCGGCGATTTCTCTCGCTTCGTATTTACTGGTTACTCCGCACTATGTCAAAACAATGATTGCGGGGGTATTGCCCGGTCAGTTGGAAGAGTCCACTGTCGCGGGATTTCCCATGTCGTATTTCGGTAGTTCCGCCGTACTAACCTCAATTATTGTTACGACTTTTGTTACATGGTTGTTTGTAAAACTAACACAGACACCTAAGCTGACAATCAAACTGCCGGACAGCGTTCCTAGCGCGGTTTCCAAATCTTTTGCCGTCGTTATCCCTGCCGTAATAGTGCTGTTTATCGTTACGCTTATACAATCTTTCCTTACATGGATAGGCAAACCGGCCATAAACGATGTTTTATACGGCATTCTGCAAGCGCCGCTTATGAACTTTTCGCAAGGTTTGGGATTCGCGCTTTTGTATCAATTCCTTGCGTGGTTTTTTTGGTGGTTTGGAATTCACGGCCACAACGTTACCGCCGTTATTCAGAATATGGTCTACTTGCCGGCGCAGCTTGCAAACCAGACGGGCGAAGCAAGTTATGTATTTACAAACGGTTTTTTTGAATCGACGCTTGGCTACATGATAGCTCTGCCAATCGCTGTTTTTCTGGTATCAAAGCGGGACGATTGGAAGGCGGTTTCTAAATTGGCCATGCCGGCGATGCTGTTTAACATTCAGGAACCGCTTGCCTTTGGCATTCCGATTGTGCTGAATCCGCTGTTGCTAATACCTTATATCTTATCGCCGCTTGTGAACACCATTATAGGTATGCTGTTAATCACCAGCGGTATAATGCCGGTTTTCAAATATGTCGTGCCGTGGACTATGCCGCAATTTTTTGGCGGCGTTATCGGTACGGGATCCGTTATGGGCGGATTGTACCAGATTTTATGCGTAGCCATAAACGTTCTTATTTTTATACCGTTTGTAAAAGCGGCAAATGCGAGCGCGGCGGCGGAAAAAGCCGCTCTGGATTCGTAGGTAGCGCGGCGCGCGGTTAGAACAACACTGATAACTGCCGCGCGCTGATTATTCGCAAGTGGGGTTTGACATTCCGCCTCAAACTTGTTTGCGTCTCCGAGTCGGGAAGGCGCATTGTGATGGAGATATATAATGGTTCACTATAAATTCCCTAAAAATTTTTGGTGGGGGGCGGCGACATCGGGGCCGCAGTCTGAAGGCTTTTTTAACAAACCTCATCTTAACTTGATGGATTACTGGTTTCAAAAAGACCCCGGCGTATTTTTTAACGGCATAGGGCCTGATACCGCGAGCGCGTTTTATTCAAACTATGAAGAAGATATAAAATTGATGAAATCTATCGGGATGAACTCGTTTCGCACAAGTATACAATGGACGCGCCTCATTGATGATTTTGAAACGGGCGCGGTAAACGCTGAAGGCAAGATTTTTTACAATAAAGTCATAGATACGCTTTTAAGACACGATATTACTCCGGTAATAAATCTATATCATTTTGATATGCCGTTGGAACTTTTCAAAAAATATGATGGATGGCTGGGCAGAAAAACGCTGGATTTGTTCACATTGTTCGCGAAAACCGCCTTTCAATTGTTTGGCGATCGCGTACACCATTGGGCCGTAATAAACGAGCCTATGGTGCAGCCGGAAGCGGGCTACTTGTATGGATTTCATTATCCAAACTATGTGGGCAGGGGAAAAGACGCGGTTCAGATTATTTATAATATCGCGCTGGCCTCCGCGAAGGTGATTTCCGCGTTTCGTGAAAGTGAGGCGCAAAAAAACGGCGGAAAAATCGGTGTAATTCTAAATTTAACTCCTGCGTATCCGGCAAGCGAAAGCGTGGAAGATATTGAAGCGGGGCATTTTGCCGGAGATTTTTTCAACAACTCATTTTTAGATCCGGCCTGCGGCGGTTTTTTCCCGCCCCGTCTTGTTGAATGTCTGCAAAAAGATAGAGTTATATGGAATGAGGAAGCGGGCGACAAGGAACTCATTGCCGCGAATACGGTTGATTTTTTGGGAGTCAACTATTACCACCCAAAACGTGTTCAGGCGCGTAAAAACGCGCTGCCTGCTGAACTTTCCGCCCAATGGATGCCGGATATATATTTTGAGGAATATGATTGGCCGCAAAAACGAATGAACCCTTACCGCGGATGGGAAATATATCCAAAAGCTTTATATGATATAGCGATAGATATAAAAAACCGCTATCCGTCTATTCCCTGGTATGTGTCGGAAAATGGCATGGGTGTTGAAGGTGAGGAACGCTTTATAAATAAGGATGGCCGTATCGATGACGATTACCGTATCGAGTTTTACGAAGAGCATTTGGCATATCTATGCAAGGCAATTGCTGAAGGCAGTTCTTGTTTTGGATACCATGCGTGGACGGCTTTTGACTGTTGGTCATGGAATAACGCGTACAAAAACCGCTACGGATACATTGCCATCGATTTGAAAACACAAAAAAGAACCGTAAAAAAGTCCGGTTACTGGCTGCGGGAAACCGCAAAGCAAAACGGTTTTAACGCCGAACACGAACTTTGCGTGGACGCGGCGGCTGTAGGAGGAGGCGATGAATAGCGCGGCGGAAGTATACCCGCTGGAATTTATCCCCATACCTTGCCCGCGTATATGGGGCGGCAGTAAATTGCGTAACGAATGGAACAAGGACTTTTCCAAAGACAAAATAGGCGAAAGCTGGGAACTTTCGTGCGTGCCCGGGGCTGTTTCACTCATTAAAAGCGGCGAATTTGCGGGAAAACCGGTAACGGAGGCGCTGGAAAAGTATGGAGCGGCGATTTTGGGCGATAAAGTGTACGCGAAATACGGCGCAGAACTGCCGCTTTTGTTCAAACTTATAGACGCGAGTGAAAATCTTTCCGTTCAGGTTCACCCCGACGATGTGGTCGCGAAAAAACGGCACAACTGTTTTGGCAAAACGGAAATGTGGTTTGTCGCTCAGGCCGAAAAAAACAGTATGCTGTACAGCGGCTTTGCCCAGCCGGTACGCAAAGAATATTACATGGAACTGATTAAAAGCGGAAAAATTCTCGAAATGCTCGCTTCCCATACAGTAAAGACCGGCGACAGTTTTTTTATACCGGCGGGCAGAGTTCACGGTATAGGCGCGGGCATTGTCATCGCCGAAATTCAGCAGTCTTCGGATGTTACCTACCGGATTTTTGACTACCATCGAAAAGATTCAGACGGAAATGAACGGGAATTACATATAGCGGAATCAGTCGATGTCGTCGATTTTAACGTGAAGCCGTCGTACAAAACGGAGTACACGCCACACAAAAACGAGGCTGTCTCGATTGCCTGTTGTGAGCATTTTACCGTAAACTACATCCCGCTTACCGCTTCAATCAAGCGTGATTTGGGCGGGCGCGGCAGTTTTGTAGTATATATGTGCTTAACCGGCGCGGCATCCCTTGACTGCGGCGGAAAAACGGCGGCGCTTAAAAAAGGATCCACCGTCCTTGTACCAGCCGCTCTTGCGGGCTGTATTGAGCTTCACGCCGCCGCCGAATGTGTTATGCTGGAAACTTTTGTGTAGCAGCCGTTGAATTCGACAATTTGGGGGCGTTCCGGTCGCAAGCCTACGGCTTACTTAGGGCGCAGCGTAGTGCGGGGCCGTAGGCGCTGAAGCTGTTTTCGGTTACAGCGGCTCGTTCTAATGTTCAGTAATATACAGACAACATAATTTAGGTGAGATATATTTATGAAATGAAACGAGAGGTATTACCCCGGTTGAACTCCGGGGATAAAGTACTCATGGAACATATACTTGCGAACG
>JAISZZ010000161.1 GCA_031284385.1 Treponema sp. | reverse complement strand
TTGTCCGTGAATTTGGCTATGCCTTCAATGATTCTTGATAAGAAGGGGGGACGATTTCCATACATTTTGCGGCATATAGCCGCCGTTGTCGTCCGTCCCCCCTGCACTCCATAACCGGCGTTTATGTTGCGTGGCGTTTGTAGTAATCCGCTTTGCGGCTTACTACAAACTCCTAAAATAAGCGGCGGAGCCGGTTATTCCGCTACCCCCCAATCCGCCGCCTGTAGCTTGCGGCGCAAACATATAAGTAAACCGCGCGGTTATTTTTCGGAGGGTTTTTCCAGCCAAGGCATCATAGAGCGGAGTTCCGCGCCGACTTTTTCTATCGGGTGGGCGGCCTCTATCGCCCGCATCCGGTTAAAGTGGGGGCGGTTGACCTGATTTTCCGAAATCCAGTCTTTGGCAAAAGTGCCGTCCTGAATGTTTTTCAGGATTTTGCGCATCGCGTTTTTGGTATCGGCGGTGATAACTTTAGAGCCGCTGATGTAGTCGCCATATTCGGCAGTGTCCGATATTGAATAGCGCATAAACGAGAGACCGCCGCGGTTTACAAGGTCGATAATCAGCTTCATCTCGTGCATGACCTCAAAGTAGGCGCTTTCCGGCTGGTAACCCGCTTCCGTAAGCACTTCGTAGCCGCACTTCATCAAGGCGGAAACCCCGCCGCAGAGGACGGCCTGCTCGCCGAACAGATCTGTTTCTGTTTCTTCTTTAAATGTGGTTTCCAGTACACCGGCGCGCGCTCCGCCAATCGCCGCGGCGTACGCGAGACCCAGCCGCTTGGCATCACCTGTAGCGTCCTGATGAATCGCGATAAGACAGGGTACGCCCGCGCCCGCCTTGTACTGTTCCCGCACCGTGTGTCCTGGCCCCTTGGGCGCTATCATCACAACATTCACATCGGCAGGCGGCGCTATCTGCCCAAAATGAATATTGAAGCCGTGCGCAAAAGCCAAAGTTTTACCGGCTTTAAGATTAGGCTTTATCGATTCACTGTAAAGCCGCGCCTGCTTTTCATCATTTATAAGAATCATGATGAAATCCGCCGCCGCCGCCGCGTCCGCCGCCGTTTTGACAGTAAGGCCGGCGGCCTCGGCCTTTTTCCACGATTTCGAGCCTTCATAAAGCCCGACAATCACCTTTAGTCCCGATTCCTTCGCGTTCAGCGCGTGAGCGTGCCCCTGCGAACCGTAGCCGATAACGGCGACCGTCTTGCTCTTTAGCGCGCCAATATCACAGTCTTTTTCATAGTACATTATTGCCATACTAGCCTCCGAATAGTTTTAAGTAATAGTACACAAATAAATACTCGCTGTTAAGGCGGCGGCGGACGGGGCTTGCATCTTTTCGAGGGCGCAGTCTTCAGGCCGCCGTGGGCTGGCGGCACAGATGCTTTGGCTTTCAGCTTGAACGGCTTCGCAGGGCTATTGACAGTTTTTTCTCGTAGAGTTAAAGTTTATATGCGATGACATACCGGGCTGGGGGTAACGCTTACAGTAGGGGATTGCAGTTATTCGCAAGTGGGATCTAATGCTCCGCCGTAAATTGGCTTGTGCCTCTGCGGTGGGGAGGTTCATCTATTTTACTTTAGGAAGAGGTACGAAGTGGCTCGCGTCCACAGCTATAAGCGTTTGGAGAACAATTTAGTTAAAGGTGTGAAAAGGGGAGTCCTGAAAGCCCTTAACTCGATCGCTATATTTTTTAAAAAAGCTATAGCCGCGATGCAGAGACGCTATACAATAGTGCTTGTGCCTCATTCCGAGAAGAAAGTTTATAACTTACAGGTAAATTTCCTGACAATTTGTTTGGTAGCCTTTTTATTTTCCGGTATGTTGGCCTCATTTTTTTGGTATGAGGCATCTTACGGCAAATACCAGCGGGATTTAACCAATAAAGACGGCCGTTTGCGCGAGACGCAGGCTAGTCTTGACCAGCTTAGGGATGAATTATCGGTTCTTTGGCGTGAAGCGCATAATTTTCAGGCTACACTTTCGGGAGTTTTTTCATCTTTAGGTGTGAATATTGCGGCTGACCCATCAAAAACCACTGGTTCAGGCGATCTTTCTTCCTTTTTTGATATGAGAGAGACGGCGGAAGGGCGTTTGCGGGAGGCGGACGATGTTCGCAGTCTTGCCAATTACCTGTCAAGCGCAGTTGAACCGCTTAAAGAGATGGGCGCCATGTTGGATTCGCAAAGCTCGCTTTTAACTGAGGTGCCTAACATCTGGCCGATTAAAGGCGGGATAGGGCATATTTCCATGTTTTTTGGTGAAAATGAGGATCCATTCACCGGTCAAGTATATGTTCACAAGGGCATAGACCTTTCGACATACCGGCAGGGCGATCCCATAGTTGCGACTGCGGACGGGCAAGTGGTTACCGTTGATTACGATGCGGATGGTTTCGGCAACTATGTCATTATACGGCATAAACACGGTTTTTATACACGTTACGGGCATATGTTATCTTTCAAAGTACGCACGGGGCAGCGCATTCAACAAGGTGAAGTGATAGGATATATAGGAAATACGGGACGCTCGACAGGTCCGCACGTTCACTACGAAGTTCACATAGGTTCCGATGTAGTTGATCCCTATAAATTCCTTAATATTCGTTCAGTTACCGGACGGGTTAACCTTAATGGCGGAAAAAGTTAAACATAAAGACTTTTCTATCAACACAATCATAGGTGCGTCATCCAATGTGTACGGCGATGTTGAGGCGGGTGGATTTACCCGTGTTGATGGTAATTTGTATGGAGATTTAACTGTTAAAGGCCGTATCGTTGTAGGTGAAAAAGCTCGATTAAAAAGCAGTATTACCGGCAGTTTCATAACGATTGGCGGGGTTGTTTATGGCAACATACTGGCAAGCGAATGTCTTATAATACTTTCGACGGGGCTTGTAGTAGGCGATATATTGACGCGGCGTATTCAGGCTGATGAAGGCTGCATGGTTCATGGGAAAATAACGGTATGCAGGGATGAGGAGCGCTGGAATTCGGCGCTTGCCAGCTATCAGGACACCCAGCTCGTAAAGCAGGTTCTTGCCAAAGGTTCCGCTGCGCCGGCAAAGGATGCGTAGTAGTTATGGTTAAAGTTGACGGGCATGATTATTCTTCCTCGAACCTGTCTAACACGGTTTTTTATACCGCATTTAAGACTGAAGCAAAAAAAAAGGGTGAAACCCAAAAAAGCGGCCGCGCCAAGAAGCTGTTTTCGTCATTATTAAAAACACAAACGCTGACAGAAAACGCGCCTGCCGCGGCAGAAAGTTCGTTTTCAGACTTGACCGTCTTGCTGGACGAAGTGCATAGCGCCGGCGACAATCTGGCAAAACGCCCGTTCCCCGATGAAATTAAACGTTACCGGATAACAATACAAAATTTTATGCGCTATGTCCTCAATAACGCTTACGATGTTAAAGAGGATGAGGGAATTCCCAACTACTTAAAAGGTGGATTTGACGCAAGACCCCATAAACGGGACCCGGAGTTACGCAAAGCCAAAAACAAGTATAGCACGGTGCATATTGTTGATAAAAAACTTGACGAGCTTGCGGCAGGCATAATGATAGGACAGCTTAAACAGATAACCCTTCTTGAAAGCATTGAAGAAATAAACGGTTTATTGGTGGATCTATTGGAGTAGGTTAGAATAAGGAGGCCGGCGTCATGGATGATGTATACGATGAACTGTATGAAAACGTTAACGATGGCGATGATTTAGCAGTTGAAAGCATTGAATACGCGGACGAACCTGAAGAATCCTTGGTTCCGGGCATTGACGGAAAATCTATTCCGCCTGATGCCGCCGTTTATCAATTACATATAAATTGTTCACATGAAACAATTTATGCGGCATACAATGAATCTGAGTTAAAACCGGGAACTATGACGGTTGTTTCGACCCGTTATGGCAAAGATTTAGCCCGCTTAACCGGCAGAATTTGCCGCAATAACCTGCAAAATATTTCAAAAATCACTCGAATAGACCGGTTGGCAACAGAATCGGATTTAGAAAAAGATAGAAACAACAGACAAAAAGAAGATGACGCATTTAAAATTTGTAAACAAAAAATTATCGAACATAATTTGGCGATGAAACTTGTTACCGTACACTTCTTGATTGATGAACCTAAAATATTGTTTTTTTTCACGGCGGAAAGCCGCGTTGATTTTAGGGAATTGGTAAAAGACCTTGTGACCATTTTCAAAATCCGCATCGAATTGCGGCAGATAGGTATCCGTGACGATGCGCGTATGACAGGCGGCTTCGGTATTTGCGGGCGCTCTTTCTGCTGTCATTCCATCTCCGACAAATTAAAGCCGGTGGCGATAAAGATGGCAAAGGAACAGAATCTTTCGCTTAACTCGATGAAAATATCCGGCCACTGCGGACGGCTGCTATGCTGCCTCGCGTATGAACATGGCACTTATGCCGAACAACGCCGCACTATGCCCGCGGAAGGCGCTAAAATCATGCGAAACGGCGCATTGTGGAAAGTTATCGAAGTGAACGCCGTGCTATGTATGATAACGCTTGCCTCGGAAAGCGGGCAAAGAGTAACTCTTCCAAAAACTAAATTTGAAAAAATCGACACCGGTTGGAAAATTAAGGACTAGCTCTGAAAATGTCCACCGGCTACCTGCACATTGGTCATTGACTAATTCCTGATTTTCGGATACGATACTACAATGCGGACGGCGGCGAATATCACAGTGTTTGCCCCCCCCCCCCCACGACAAAAGCGGGGGCGGAACGCAAAGGGAAAAGGCGTGCGAGCGGCTTTTATGGAGATGTCCGGCAGGATTCTGTGCGGACGAGTTAGAATACCGCGTATGGCGGTTTTGGAGGGTTTATGACTAAATTATCAGTTGCGCGAGGGATTTTGGCGGCTTTGGCGGTGCAAGTTCTCATTCTTGGAGGCTGTGCGGAAGCGGGCGGAACTTCAGGCGGAGGCGTGGACGATTACATACCGAAAGACGAAGGCAAAAAAGATTCAGGCGGAAGTGGAGGTGCGGCGGGATTTCAGGTTGTTTTTGACCCTCAAGGCGGTTCGTGGACGCTGGAAGATGATGCCGATTACTGGAAAAACACGATCAACGCGGATGGAACTGTAAACCTGCCGAGCGCATA
>JAISZZ010000156.1 GCA_031284385.1 Treponema sp. | reverse complement strand
TGGCGCATCAGCGTTGCCCTATGTATTTGCTCATTTCATTACGCAAATACGGCATTAAAGTAGCACCGATTGCGTCAACTACGTTGACGAATGCGCACTCGCATAAATCAGTGCTTCCCTATCCTAAAGACTGGCGGAAACGCCGTCTAGCAAAATGCGGAATATTAACACATTCCGTTAATAGTGATAACCCCCTGCTTAAATTTAACCTGTTTTTTTGAAATTGTAAACGCTGATTAGCGACACGCTGATTAGCGACACGCTCTTGAACAGTATTGCGGCGCGGCATATTATATAGTATGTTTAAGAAAATACTATGCGCGGCTGGATGCGGGAATGTGGTTGTCAGCGGCTCCGATCTATGCGGACTGCATTGCGCCGACCCATATCAGGAGTCGCAGCGTATAGCCGCAAGCGTTCAGGCACAAACCGTTATACGCGATATTAACGCCGCCCGCCTGCATTTTGAAAATTATGACTTTTCCGGAAAACACTTTTACGGATGTAATTTTACGGAAGCATATTTTACCGCTTGTGTTTTTCAGCGTTCTTTTATGAGGATGACATTTTTTGATATATCCGCTTTTTCAGGCTGCGATTTTTCAAACAGTGATATGCAATTTTTATCGTTTGGAGCCTGTACTTTTGAAAGCTGCAAATTTAATGATTCAGAACTGATGCATTTAAATTTTGATGGGGCATCTTTTTCAAACTGCTCGTTTGACCATTCAAACCTTTATAACAGCCGTTTCAATATGTCAAAATTTGCAAAAACAAGCATTGAAGACTGCAATGTAAAAAATGTATATTTTATCAACACAGAGCAGATAGAACTCAGTTTTAAATCTTCAAATACAAAAGACGCTTTTTTTGAGCTGGAAAAGTGACGGCCTTGTCAGGAAAACTTTTTATATGTGCGGGTGCGGCGGACCGCGATGCGGCGGAGGATACTAAATGAAAATTTCTTTTCACTATTGTACACAAGGTTTGTGTAATTGTTATTTGGCCGGCAGCGATTATGGCGTAGAAAACAATTCAGCGAAAAGCGAAAAAAATACGGAGCGAGACGCTTTAATAATAGATCCGGGGTGTATGAATGAATCTATTTTAAATTTTATTGAAAGTAATGAATACACTCTAAGAGGCGTTTTGCTTACGCATAATCATACCAACCATACTAATGGGCTGCGTTCATTAAAACGCATATATGACGTGGATATTTATTCGGCAAACAGTTTTGTCATGGATTACAAAACAAATGTCGTACGGGATGGCGATGATATAAAAATAGGTTCTTTCCATGTTAAAGCTATTTCAGCGCCCGGTCATTCCATAGATTCCATGGTTTATATAATTGATCACCTGCTTTTTACCGGAGACGCGCTTTCGGCGGGACTTACCGGACGGACAGACAGCGCGTACAGTGCGATGCGTCAAATTACGGTTATACAAAACAAAATTTTTACGCTGCGCGGAAATTATATCGTACTGCCGGGACACGGCCCGCCCACAACGTTAAAGGTGGAACGTAATTACAACATCGGTGTCGGGCTTTTTGAGGAAAACCGTAACAGGACACAGCATTCATCGTTAAGCCTTGGTCTTTTAGATACAGTCAGTATATAACGCTGCGTTCTTTTTGCTATGAAATCCACCGATATATAATTATCGGCAACGCTGATTGACCTAAAGTTAATCAGTGCTGCCCCAAAGTGTGAGGCTTAAATATGTCCCCAGAACTTATTAGCGTATTAAAAGAAGTGATTAGCTCGTGGCAAGTTATCGCCATGACGATAGCGATAGTGATTTACTGGTCACTGGTAAACGCGGCTGTCAAATCAAAAAAGAGTATCAAAGTATCACCGAATTCCATAAAGCACAAAAAAATTAAGCGTCCGCCGGCGGAACCGAAAATCGACAAAGATATCGACACTGGCGACATCGGTATTGGAGACTGAGGAACTGATTCCTGACGGCGTTTTCAGCGCGACAGTAGTATCACAAGGCTGCGTCTGTGCACAAGATATGTACGCGAATCCCCTATATCCGGCTGAAATTCCGGCGGGCAAATATCGTCCGGCGACGGCAGGGATGTGTCAACGGTGCGCCGCCATGTTTTTCCTTTAGGCGCAGGGCAAAGCTGAAAAAGACAATCTGAAATGCCGGAATTAAACATGATATAAAAATCATTATCATCACGATCCGCCAAAATATCCGCTTTGGTACCGTCCATACGCAGCGCGAAAGTTGAATCTTTTTTTTCCCAATCGAGAGCCGCGCCGGTTTCGTCAAACCATGTTATGTCGGGAATACCGTTGTACGAGCCTTCACGTCCGGTATAGAATTCGGGACGCATAAAACTTTGGTGCCGCAGGCGAAATGCGATCATCTCTTTCGCAAAGCGAAAGAGGCCGCTGTTCTGTTTTTGCAGCCGCCAATCGTACCACGATATTTCATTGTCCTGACAGTATGCGTTGTTGAATCCCCTTTGTGTGCGGGCGAACTCGTCCCCGCCCAAAAGCATGGGAGTGCCTTGCGAAATCATCAATGTCGCTATAAAATTTTTCATCTGTTGCTGTCTTATAGTTTCTATCGCAGGATTCGACGACGGCCCCTCAAATCCATAGTTATAACTTATGTTATTGCCGCTTCCGTCCCGGTTTTCTTCGCCATTTTCATCGTTATGTTTGTTATTATAAGAAACCAAATCTTTTAACGTAAAACCGTCATGGCAGGCAAAATAATTTATTGAATGAAACGGTTTCCTGCCATCGCGCAAGTACAGGTCTGAACTGCCGGACAACCGCGTCGCCATATATCGCACCGAGCAGGTATCGCCGCGCCAATATCTGCGTACATCGTCCCGGAAACGGTCGTTCCACTCGGCCCAGCGTCCCGGAAACCAGCCAACCTGATACGCGCCGCCCGCATCCCATGCCTCCGCTATGATTTTTGTATGACGCAAAACCGGCTCTTCCGCTATTTTTTCCAGCATAGGCGCATTTTCCATGAGCGCGCCTTTCTGGTCGCGTCCCAAAATTGATCCCAAATCAAAACGAAAACCGTCAATATGCATATCGATAACCCAATAGTTAAGACAGTCAATGATCATGCTTCTCATAACCGGATTGTTACAGTTTACGGTATTGCCGCAGCCGGAATAATTTTGATAGTAACGTTTGTTATCATTTAATATATAATAAATTTGATTATCTAAACCACGAAACGAAAATGTCGGGCCAAGCTCATTTCCTTCCGCAGTATGATTAAATACCACGTCGAGAATAACTTCTATTCCTGCTTTATGCATTTCCCGCACCATTGTTTTAAATTCGTTGACCTGAGCGCCTGTATTTTGGTCGAAAGCGTAAGAACCTTTTGGCGCGAAAAACGCAACGGTGGAATATCCCCAGTAATTTTTTAATTTCTCGCCTGTCCGCGGATTTATCGCAAGTAATTCATTTTCACAAAATTCATGGATAGGCAAAAGTTCTACGCTTGTAATTCCAAGTTCTTTTAAGTATGGAATTTTTTCTACGACTCCAAGATATGTGCCGGGGTGTTTCACGCCGGACGATGGATGTACGGTCATCCCGCGCACGTGCGTTTCATAAATCACGCTATGACGCAGCGGATAATTGAGCGGCCTGTCCCCCTGCCAATCAAAAGAATTATCAATGATGACACATCGCGGCGACGAGCAAATGTTGTCGTTGCTATTTAAAGATAAATCTTTACGCGGATCCTTTGTATCATACGCGACGGCGCCGGCAAAATCCCACGAACTTACGCCGGTCAATGCTTTCGCATAAGGATCGAGCAATGCCAGTTTGGGATTAAAACGTAGGCCTTTTTCAGGCTGAAACTGACCGTCAGCGCGGTAAAGATAACAGTAACCGGCGGAAATGCCGGGTATAAAACAATGCCAAATATCGCCGGTACAGTTTTTGGATATATCCAGCGTTATTTCCTGCCGGGCGCTGTCCGCCGCCGCGCTTTCAAATAAAATAAGAGTTATAGACCGTGCATTCCTCGAAAAAATCGAGAAATTAACGCCTTCGGATGTCAGGGTAGCGCCTAAAGGAAGAGGCCTGCCGCCTTGAACGATAAGATTTTCAAATGCCATATCGAATTATCGGCAAAAAAATTGTATACATCAATTTAACGCCGTCTACTCCATTCCGCGCACGATTTTTGCCGCCGCCTCGGCAAGGCGCAAATGCTCGTTTGGCTCAAAGTGTACGCCATCCACCGGACTCGTTTTGATTACGCTTCCCGCATCAAGGAAAGCCGCGCCGCTTTCTTCGCAAATATCCCTGTAGTACGGGGGAAGTTTCTTTGAAATGGCCGCGCTTCCGCTAAAAATATCGCCAAAAACAGACGAATCTAGCAGCGGAGGCGGGCAAATAACCAATACTTTCGGCGCTCCGTTGCCCGGCCCTGTCTCGGAATACTGAATCGCCTTAACCACATTCAGCACTCCTTGTGAAATATCGTAAGGCGACGGGTTAAAACGCCGCTTTAAGTCGTTTGTGCCGAGCATAACGGCCACAATATTCAAGGGTTTATGGCTTTTTAGTATTGGTAAGATATGTTTGAGCCCGTTTCTCTCCAGTTCCACAGGATCATCAAAAGAACTTGTCCTGCCGTTAAGCCCTTCCTCATCAACCCACCACTCAGTACCATCCGCGCAATTCCGGTTAAGTATACGTTCCAGCGCCATAGGCCAGCGTGTTTTGTGGTCATAACGCTCCCCTGTAGCCGGAATGTAGCCATACGTGTTAGAATCGCCATAGCAAAGAATTGTTTTCATGGTTGTCAGTATAGCGGTTTTCCCGTTGTTTGCCACCCGTACCGCACGCCTCTCCCCAATCCCCCACGCTATCGCGTGACTATGGTGAAAAGTATTGAAAGCGGGCGGGCTCTCAGCCTCTTTCCGGCATACAGCAGGTTTCGGGGCGGACTCCACTTTCCTTGCTATGCAGGAATAGGCCGCCAAATGGCGCAGGCACGGCAATCTTGCCAGTGGTAAGGCATTTCTGATAAATTATACAGTATGTGTAAAATTTATTAAACACAGGCCAGCTCGGAACATTGGTTTTGAGTAATGGCGTTAAACTGCTTGTTAGACAGCCGGACGGTTTGTCAACAACTTTATCAAGGAGAACATAATGAGGAAATTTTGGGGTTTGCCTGTAATAACCGCTGTTATCGCGGCATTTTTGATTTTTTCAGCCTGCCAAAAAGAGACAAAGCCAGGCGTCTATTTTTTAAATTTTAAACCGGAAACGGACAGGGAATGGATTGCGGCAGCCGCCCAGTTCACGACTGAAACCGGTATTCCAATGAAGGTGGTTACCGCAGCCAGCGGAACTTACGAACAAACGCTGCGGGCGGAAATTTCTAAATCAAAGCCGCCGACATTGTTCAATCTTAACGGGCCTGTCGGCATGAATAATTGGCGTGATTACACTGCCGATCTTAAAAACAGCAGTATTTATGAATGGCTGGGGGACAGGGGGCTTGCGATAGGCGAAAATGGGGAAATTTACGGCATACCCTACGCGATTGAAAGCTATGGCATAATATACAATGATGCGATACTGCGGAAGTATTTCGCGCTTTCATCCCGTTCCGTAAATGGTATAAATAGCGCGGACGGTATCAACAATTTCGCAAAACTAAAAGCCGTAGCCGAAGATATTCAGGCGCACGCGGAAGAGCTTGGAATTTCCGGAGCATTTGCCTCTACATCATTCTCGCCGGGTGAGGACTGGCGCTGGAATACCCATCTGGCAAATATGCCAATATATTTTGAATACAAGCAGAAAAATGTCAATGATTTGGAAGTTATTGATTTGACATATTCAGAAAACATCAAAAATATTTTCGATTTGTATATTAACAATTCTATTACAGACAGAAAGATGGTGGGTTCAAAAACCGTGGGCGATTCGATGACGGAATTCGCACTGGGCAAGGTAGCTTTCATTCAAAACGGAACATGGGCATGGACTCAGATATCGGGTGAAAAAGGGAATGTCGTGGATTCACAGGATATAAAATTTCTGCCTATATACACGGGCATTGAAGGTGAGGAAACACAGGGGCTTTGCGTTGGAACGGAAAACTATATCGCTGTAAACCGCCGCGTAAGTCCGGGAGATCAAGAGGCTTCGCTTAAATTTCTTGAATGGCTGTTCAATACCGATAACGGAAAAAAAATTGCCTCCGAGAAATTAGGTTTAGTTACGCCGTTCAAAACTTTTACGGATGACGAGCGTCCGGGCGATCCTCTGATAAAAGAGATGTTCCGTTATTTAAACGATTCAAACCTTAATTCAGTGCCGTGGGTATTTACTACTTTTCCGAGTCAGGAATTTAAGAATGAGTTAGGCGCGGCGTTCAACGCTTATGCAGTGGAAACACAAGGCTGGGATTATGTAAAAACAACATTTATCAACAGTTGGGCAGCCGAAAAAAAAGTTAACAAATAGCGCCTTTATACGGTCGGTAAACGCGGTAAGGAACTGTAAGGAAATAACATGACCATTTGGTCATGTTATTTCCTTATTGCATAAGCAATTTATTGCTTAGCAATTTAATAAAATGCTGTGCATTTTATTTTTTTACAGTTCCTAA
>JAISZZ010000117.1 GCA_031284385.1 Treponema sp. | reverse complement strand
AGTTCCAGAATCGCGCCGAACATCGAGCCGAGTCCCACAAGCAGCGCGATACTTTGCAAGGTATTGCCGATACCCTTGTTGATTGACGCTACTATCATTTGCGGAGGCATACCGACTCCAACACCGATCAGCACCGCCGCGAAAAGTATCGCGAGCAGCGGCTGCAATTTAAATTTGATAATCAGCAGCAGCAAAAAAGCTACGCCGATAACCGCGCAAAGAATCAATCTTCCACCGCTTGGCTCAAACACTACATTCATATTTATCCTCCTAAAATAATTTGCGGCTGTTTCAAAACTTAAGTTTTGAAACAGTGATTTTGGACTTAATGGGTTTGTTCAAGAATCTTGTGTCTGCTTGACTCTTGAACAGTTCATTCACCGGAAATTCCGTTTAAGGCTCGCCGGTCTCATTCGATATATCCACCTTTCATCGGGGAAACGGCGTTTTTTGCGTATACCCGCAGAATACCTTTTTGATATTTAAGCGGTTTTGGCTTCCATGCTTTTTTTCGTTCCGCAAGAATCCGTTCTATTTCCTGCGCTGATTTTTCAACGCCGTCAATACCGGCGATGTTTAAGGCGCGGGCATCAACATCGATTTCTATTATGTCGCCCTGTTCCACAAGCGCAATAGGCCCGCCATCCGCCGCCTCTGGGGAAACGTGTCCGATTGCCGGTCCGCGTGTCGCGCCGGAAAATCGCCCATCTGTAATCAACGCTACTGTCGCGGCTAATTTTGCGTCTGATGCTATAGCCTCTGTCGTGTAAAACATTTCCGGCATACCGCTGCCTTTCGGTCCTTCATAGCGGATGATTACCGCGTCTCCCGGAACGATTTTGCCGGTAAGCACCGCATCTATCGCTTCCTCTTCGCTGTCAAACGGGCGGGCGCGAAGGCGGGCTTTACGCATCTCAGGCGGAAGCGCCGAATGTTTTATCACGGCGCCTTCCGGCGCGAGGCTGCCTTTCAACACGGCAAGGGCGCCGGCGCGGCTTATGGGATTCGAAAACGGTCGGATGATGTCCTCTCTCGAAACATCCGCGATTCCACGTCCTTTGAGCCGCGTTTTAAGCAGTTCACCGCATTTTTGATAGAAGCCGCTTTTTTTAAGTTCTTCCAGATTCTCACCGAGAGTTCTGCCCGTTACCGTCATCACGTCAAGATTGAGCAGAGATTTGACTTCTTCCATGATTGCGGGAGTTCCGCCCGCGTAGAAGTAAAATTCCGCCGGCCATTTCCCAGATGGACGAATATTCAACAGGTACGGCGAAACGCGGTGAACGCTGTCAAATTCTTCCGCGTCAAGCGCTATGCCTAGCTCGTGCGCGATGGCCGGTATATGTAACAGCGAGTTTGAAGAGCCGGCTATGGCTGCGTGAACAACGATTGCGTTATGGAACGCTTTTTTTGTCATAATATCGGAGGGGCGCAGATTTTTTTTGGCTAGAACGAGCGCCTGTTCGCCCGCTTTTCGGGCAAAATCGCGTAGTTCCGCACTCTCAGCCGGCAGCAATGCCGAACCGGGCAGCGCCATGCCGAGCGCCTCCGCCATTACTTGCATCGTGGAAGCAGTCCCCATGAACGAACACGCGCCGCAGGATGGACAGGCACTGTGCTTGTACTTTGTAAGCTCGTCTTCGCTGATTTCACCTCGTTTACGCATCGCGTCGTACATCCCTATCTGCTCAAGGGTTAGGAGATTCGGCCCCGCGTTCATTACGCCGCCGGGGACTACGATGGCGGGCGCGTTTACTCTGGCAAGTCCTTCAAGGTTGGCCGGCATCCCCTTATCGCAGCTCGCGAAAAAAACGCCCGCGTCAAACGGTGTCGCCATCGCGTGAATCTCGATTAACGAGGCAATAACTTCGCGGGATGCCAACGAAAAGTTTATCCCGTCATGTCCCTGAGCCTGACCGTCGCAAATATCGGTCGCGTAATATTTCGCGGCCTTCCCGCCGCCTGCCTTAACCGCCGCCTCGCAGTCCAGCACCAGCGTATTCAGGTGCGCCGACCCCGGATGACTGTCTCCGTATGTGCTTTCCAGCATTATTTGAGGCTTACCTAAATCCTCAAGCGACCAGCCCATACCAAGCCGGAGCGGGTCCATCTCCGGCGCAAGCGTTCTCATTTTCTGACTTCGTAACATTCCGCCTCCAATACATCAGACATCATTCGTCTGACGTATTTTTAGGATACGACTGAAATTCCCATCTGTCAACAAAAATTTTACCCGCCAACGGGCTAAAGTCCGCTACGCGGCAGCATACCCAAAACGGACTTTACGCCGCGCCGCAGGGGGCGAAGGCTTCGCTTGGCATACGCAACTGATAGCGCCCGCCAGCAGGCTAAAGTCCGCTACGCGGCAGCATACCCAAAACGGACTTTACGCCGCGCCGCCGCAGGGAGCGAAGGCTTCGTTTGGCATACGCAACTGATAGCGCCCGCCAACGGGCTAAAGCCCGCTACGCGGCAGCATACCCAAAACGGACTTTACGCCGCGCCACAGGGGGCGAAGGCTTCGCTTGGCATACGCAACTGATAGCGCCCGCCAACGGGCTAAAGTCCGCTCGCGGCAGCATACCCAAAACGGACTTTACGCCGCCCCGCAGGGGGCGAAGGCTTTGCTTGGCTTACGCAACTGATAGCGCCCGCCAACGGGCTAAAGTCCGCTCGCGGCAACATACCCAAAACGGACTTTACGCCGTGCCGCAGGGGGCGAAGGCTTCGTTTGGCATACGCGGCTGATAGCGGGTTTAAATACGCGAGTACTTCAGTTATTTTCCGTGTCATTTACTGATTCACAATGTTTCTTAATAAGAAGGGGGCGCTATTTCCATACTTTTTGCGGCACATAGCCGCCCTCCTGTCGCGCCCCCCTGTCTCCAGCCCCATTACATGGGTCTTACGCCACCCCCCAATCAGCTAAACTTGATACACAAAATCGAACCATTCTTAGTCATCTGCATTGTAGGGGAAAAGCCTAAATATTACATATTCGGCGGTTCGGATACCGGAGGGTTGGAGTGTCGGGGTCAGACCTCACGGCTTGGAAGACTATGGTCTGACCCTCATACGCACTAACTTATACTGTCAATAACGAGCGATTCGCCCCCCCCCCCCCCTCCCTCCTTGCCGGCAAGTTCGGGGCTTTGACGCTGGCGAAAAAGGAATCGTGAATAAGGCGTTTGATCACCTGCGGCAAATGGGATTTCTTGCCGCTGTTCAGAAAGTCCTAGAATTTTACCCCGTAATACCTTTTGTCATAATACGCTTTAAAGCCTATCTTTTCGCTGAACAAAAACACGGTGAAACCGTTGGTTGAACTCAGCGATGAACCGCGGGAGGGCGGCGTTGGCCTGTTCCATGGTGGTAATG
>JAISZZ010000110.1 GCA_031284385.1 Treponema sp. | reverse complement strand
CCGGCCTCCTCTCGTGGAACTGAAGCGGCGCGGCGGCGAGCCTCGCCTTGTAGAGCTTGCGAAAGCCGCCGCACTCATCGCGGAGGAAATAAAGACGGAGCTTGCGGGGGCTTGAGCGGGAGATGCGGTTACGCTCTGCCGGCGGAGAGACTTGAACTCTCACGAAGTTGCCCTCAGCAGATTTTGAGTCTGCCGTGTCTACCATTCCACCACGCCGGCATCGTATTTAATCATTGTCTCAAAAAACAAAGATTGTTTCAAGGCAACCGCATTGCGTGTATAGCTGCCGTGTGCCAAGCCGCAATCAAGAGCTGGCGCGCCGCTCTTTTGCAGATATTAATCTCTCCAGAAACCGGGGCTGAGTAAGACAAAAACTGTCCATAGTTCCAGACGACCCGCTATCATCATAAAACAGAACAGCAGTTTAACGGAATCACTGAAAAAACCGTAATTGTGTACGGGGCCTATACCTCCAAAACCTGAACCTACATTCCCCAAAATTGAGAGCGCGGCACAAAATGATGTAAAGATGTCAACCCCGCTTGCTGCGGTAAAAAGCGTTGTAACAAAAATGATAAAAAAATATAAAAACATGAAACCAGCTACACCGTACACTACATCTTTGCGTCCGGCTTTATTGTTAAGTTGTACAGTGAATACGCCGCGCGGATATATCATGCGGCGCAGTTCGTTCATAGCTTGTTTGAACAGTACTGTGTAACGAATGACTTTCACGCCGCAAGCCGTGGAACCGGAACATCCGCCTATAAACATCAGCGTAAAAAGCACTGCTTGAGCTAGATGCGGCCATAATTCATAATTTGCCACGGCGTTTCCAGTAGTGGAAAGTATCGAGGCGCTCTGAAACGCCGCGTAACGGAATGCCGTATCGACCGAGCCATACAGCGGTAAAATACTTACCGTTATTATGAGACTAGCGGCGGCAAAAATTAAAAGATAGGCGCGCGCTTCCGTGTTGTAAAAAACATCCTTTATTTTCCCTCGCAGGATACGAAAATATAAATTAAAATTAAAACCGGCGAGCAGCATGAACACGGTTGTAACAATATCGATATAAGCCGAATTATAAAAACGCAGGCCGTCATTTTTTGTACTTACGCCGCCAGTGGCAAGAATCGCAAGAGCGTTGCAAACAGCGTCAAAACAATCCATGCCGCCCGCGAGGTATAAACAGAAAAGTATCAGCGTGAACGCCATATACACAATCCAAAGGACTTTCGCGGTCTCAGTTATCTTTGGCGTGATTTTTTCTTTTTCGGGGCCGGGAGTTTCCGCCTTAACCAATTGAAATCCACCCACACCCAACAGAGGCAGCAGTGCGACAGTCAGCACTATTATACCCATGCCACCCGTCCAATGGCTTATGCTACGCCATAGCAGCAGGGAACGAGGCAGTCCTTCTATATCTGAAATCGTGGTAGCGCCGGTTGACGCGAACCCGCAGACACTTTCAAAAAGAGCATCTGTAAAACTTATCCCCGCGCCGCTCAAATAGTAAGGCAGCGACCCCAGCAGGCTCAGAAAAACCCATGTCAGCGATACAAGCAAAAAACCATCTCTGCCTCGAAGTTGTATGGGGCGTTTGAGGATAAAAAATAGCATAGGGGCGCTAATCGCCAGCGCGATTAGCGCGGGCAGGCCAAGAGCCACGATCATGCCATATTCCTCAGTAAGCAGCGCGTAAACGAGGGGAGGGGTGAGCATAGGCACAGAAAAACCCATAACAAGGAGCGGGATACGAAGAAGTTTTAGTTTTCGCATAGTGGCGTTTTGGCCGCAATGTTACGCGCCTTGCCGTCCGCACTCAGGATAGATTCCAAATCGTCATCCCCACCGCTCCAATCTTCGCGCAGCACATCGCCGCAAATTTCACTTATTCCGGTAAATGGGATTCTTCCGCCAAGAAATGCCGCCACCGCGAACTCATTTGCGGCGTTGTACGCTATCGGGTAACAACCACCGGCGCGAAGTGCGTTATATGCGAGAGAAAGCATCGGAAAACGCTCAAAATCGGGCTGTTCAAACGTTAGTTGTAACGAATCGAATTTCAGTTCACCCCACGGTGAAGTCGCAGTTTCGGGATAGTACAAAGCCTCGTGTATGGGCAGGCGCATATCGGGGTTTGAAAGCTGGGCATAGACCGCCCCATCCTTCATTCGTACCATCGAATGAACCACGCTTTGTGGATGGACTACCACTTTTATCCTATCCGCATCAATATCAAATAGACGGGCGGCCTCTATCACTTCGAGCCCCTTGTTTGCGAGACTTGCCGAATCAATCGTGATTTTTGCGCCCATACGCCATGTTGGATGGACTAGAGCATCTTCGGGGCGCACCTTTTTTAACCTTTCCACGTTCCAAGTGCGGAAAGGCCCCCCCGATGCCGTAATTAAAACTTCTTTGAGAGCGGTTTTTTCCCGCGAGCGAAGCAAATTAAATATGGCGGAATGTTCGGAATCAACAGGGATGACAGGCAGAGCGTGGGCGGCGGCTGTTTTCAGCACAAGACGGCCGGCCATAACCATGCTTTCTTTGTTTGCCAATGCAAGTGCGCTGCCGGAATCTAGTGCCACAAGTGAAGGTTCCAGACCCGCTGCTCCTGAAATTCCATTCAGCGTGAGTTCGGCTTCCGCCTCGCCAATAGCGGCAAGCAAACCAGCCCGCCCGTAATAAACCCTCCGTTTGTCGAGACAGGAAAGTTCCGTTATGTCCCCATGCCGCGCCGTTTCGCGAGATCCCGAGAACGCTATTTTGGCGTTTGGAAATTCGAGGGCGAGAGCTGTGAGCGCCGCGGCGTTACTGTTTGCCGAAAAGAGCGCCGGTTCAAAGTTGTTTATTCCTGAACGTATCACATCGAGCGTGTTTTTTCCTATCGAGCCTGTAGCGCCCAGTACGGATACCCGTTTTTTCATTATTTTATGATGCGTTATAAGCGGCGGCAGCGTCAATTCCACAACTTATCGCGCCTGAAATGTTAGTTTGAGCGAATCTGTTATCCGCCGATAGTGTGTGAACCGCCCGGACAAAGGGCCATGCGGTTGAGAGACGCGCTGCGGCAGATTCCGCGGCGGCGGCGGTGGAAAAAATGCCGAAACAGCTTGAGCCTGAGCCTGAAAGTCCACAAAAAACAGCTTCATTTTGCTTTAAATCGTGTAAAACGGTATGGTAAACCTTGTTCTGCGGTTCAGAGTTCAGAAAAACCGGCAAAAAATCATTGTAATACGGCCATTCCGCCGGATTTTTTGTAATCGCGGCAAGAATATCGGTCTTTGAAATCTTTTTTTGAAACGTTGTACCTCCAAAAATTTGGAGACGAACCGTGTCCAACAGCGCAAAAGCCTCTTTTGTATTACTTTTTATGCCCGGATTCACAATCACTACGTTAAGCAGGGGCACGGCCAATGGTTCCACTCGCTCGCCTCGTCCACTGACAAAGGCGGCGGAGTATGGCGGCGGTGATTGCGAGATTCCTGCTGCAATGCTGACGAAAAACGGGATGTCGCTGCCCAGTCCGGCGGCAATATTCAGCAGTGTTCCGGTATCAAGCGCCATACCGGAAAGCCTGTTCATGGCCAAAAGAGCCGCCGCCGCGTCCGACGAGCCGCCCCCCAGACCGGCAGCCGGCGGGATTTTCTTAAAAATGTGCACTTTTACATATTTTGCAAAGCCGCTTTCCTGTTTAAAGCGTTCTATGGCGCGATAGACAAGGTTTTTTTCCGGCGGCAGACTGGAATCGTCCAACATTCCGGCAAAAAACGGCGGCAGCTCCGCCGTTTCCATGTATATTTCATCACGACGAGTGCCGGCAGATGCGAATTCCAGCGTATCGGCGAGGGAACAAGCTGTGAAAACACTTTCTATGCTATGAAAGCCATCCTCACGCTGTTCGCCGACATTGAGATTTAGGTTTATTTTACAGGGCGCGTCTATCGAAAAACTTGAATCGCTAGTCAACAATGTTGTTTACCATATCCAGCCCCAATCTGAGGGCAGCGGCGGCGGCTTTTGCACGTATACTGTTACGGTTTCCTGCAAAACGGTAGCGTTGGGCACGGGTGGGAATACCACCGTAAGCGCCCGCTATCCAAACCAGTCCAACAGGATTTGAGGAACCGTCCCCTAAAGGACCTGCTAGGCCTGTTATCGAGAGCGCGAATGTGGAGTTCGCCCGAATCCGTGCGGATTCGGCCATCGCGCAGGCACATTCACGGCTTACCGTCCCGTACTTTTCGAGTAAACCGGCATCAATCCCCAGCATTTTTTGTTTTGCATCTATGGTATAGACGACAAAATCACCCCAAAAAACGGACGAAGCGCCCGGTGTTCGTGCCAGCAGACTACCGGTAAGGCCCGCAGTACACGATTCGGCAAGGGCGATGCTGAATTTTTTTTTTGATAACAATTTAATAAGCTGAAGCGCCATACTTTCTTTGGTTTGCAACATTATAAAACGATAACACGGTTTTTTAAGATTTTACAAGCTGCCGGTCAATATTCGAGTCGAAATGCCAATGGCCGCTTTTGCCGCCGGATTTTTCTTCCAGGTGTATGTTTGAGATGACCATGCCGCGTTCAAGCGCCTTGCACATATCGTAAATTGTGAGCAATGATACGGCGACTCCTGTCAGCGCTTCCATTTCCGCGCCGGTTTTACCGGATAGTTTTACGGTACAGACTGATTCTATCAAGTGCGATTCAGATTCACCGGTTTCCAGTATGTTGAAGTCTATCGAGCAGGATTCAAATGAAATCGGATGACAGAGCGGTATAAGATGTGAAGTTTTTTTTGCGGCCATGATACCAGCGAGACGCGCCACACCCAGTACGTCCCCTTTTTTTGAACCGCCGCTTTTTATGGCCGTGAGCGTGTTTTTATTGACGCTTATAGTTCCTCTCGCGACAGCTTTACGCCGGCTTATATCCTTTTCACCGGTGTCAACCATTACCGCGTTTCCCGTTTCGTCAAAATGCGTAAATTTGTTCATAAACTTACCCCAAAAAAAAGCCCAGACCGCGTGATCTGGGCTTATCAATACAAATAAATTACCAGCCGCGGCTAGTAGCTGCACTACCAGCCGGCAGCCAATTTACCGCCCGCACCTACGGCAACGTATTTACCGCCGCCATAATAAATATCACCGATGAAGTTATTCAAAAAGATGCCGTCAAGATCACTGGTTGCATCCCACAATTTACCGTCAGTTGAGTACGCTATCTTGTTAGAGCTGACTCCTCCACCAACGGCTATAAACTTGCCGGCGGAATATATTATATCGTAAACACCGTTGTCTTTCCCAAATGTATCATACTCATAACCAGAGTCGCCAGAAAGATTGGGCTCGAGCGGGGCTGTATACTTATCCGATAAGGGGGTCCAATTTTCTCCATCGCTTGACCATGCCAGACCTCCGTCCTTTGTTGTACTGCCCATGACAAATAAACCGTTACCGTAAGCTATCGACCATGCCACGTTGTTGTAGAAAAAGGTGGAGTCGTCTGCATTTTTCATATTTTTTCTAGGTGTTTTCTCCCATATTGAGCCGTTGTTAGAGATTAGCACATTATTCCCCTCACTGTCGCCAACCCCCGCTCCCACGATAATATATTTATCATTCCCGTAAGTAATATCAGAGAACAAACAGGTACCCGAGTCAGCACTAAGAGTTACCGTTGTCCAATTTATTCCGTCTTCGGAATATCCTATGCTGCTCTTGCTCCCAATCACAAAGAATTTGCCGTTTAGAAACCGAACACGCTGAACATTGGAATCTTGTATCGGTGTTTCTGAAAGCGTAGTCCATGTAGAGCCGTCATCTTTTGAATAAAGGATAATACCGGAGTATGTCTCTTCCGGTATGGCTTCCGAATAGGTATGATAGGCGGATAGATTAGCATCAGTTTTATTAGCCATCCATGCGTTATACGCGGTGTTGGCTGCTTCTTTAGCCGTTGTAATCGCCGCCTGATTTGTAACACGGGCGCCGGCAAAGACAAACGTATCGTTTCCGTAAGCTGCGGAATGAATTTCGTAGTTACCGCCTGCTTCTAGGGGGGGGGGGGGGACGACATTTGGGATTGTTTCCCAGCTTGTCCCGCCATCGCCGGAACGCGCCATCGTACCCGCATAGTTACCGATTATCCAAACGCCGTTCCCGTAAGCCAGGCCGCTGATACGGGAATCGCCAAACTGAGCGCCATGCCAGGTATCTTTAGGGCCGGCCTCATTTGTCTTGACATTGACAATCGCTATAGCATAATCACTTCCCGCGCTGGCCTTAACGATAAGTGTATGGGCGCTTTCGTTTTCCGCAACTGTCAATAGACCACTCTGGCTAATATCTGTAGAGCTGTCTTTGTTGCCTATCACGCTCCACTCTACCGTCCCCAAGGTGTCGCCTTCAGCGGTAATCTCCACACGGAAAAGTTCCGTTCCGTTTTTGTCAACGTTAACAGATTTTGGAGTAATTTTTATGTTTTTGGCAGGCGTATAGCCAGGAATATGTCCGTTAGGCTCGTCATCATCGCCGTTCTTTTTTCCATCACCGTCTATATCGGGATCATCTTTATTCGGAATCCCGTCCCCGTCCACATCATCGTCCTCATCATTCTTTTTTCCGTCCCCGTCTATATCGTCTTTTGTTGGGCCTTTGGGACTAGGATCCTGCCCGTCAGGTATTCCATCGCCATCATCATCGGTATCAGTTTCATTAAGAATCCCATCGCCGTCTACATCATCGTCCTCGTCGTTAGGTATTCCATCGCCGTCTATATCAAGATCTTTCCAATCGGGAATTCCATCTTTGTCCATGTCTTTATCGGTACTGGCAGGATTTACCGGTTTATCATTTAAATTTTTTAGAATTTCCTCGCCGCCATCGTCATCCCCGCACGATAGAAAAAACGTGCCGGATACAAACACCACTAAAACCGCAATTAGAAACTTTTTCATGGTAACTCTCCATTTATTACCGTTCCGCCACATAATCTTGGGGGAACAAATCAAAGAACATCGTTATGGAAGCTGATATTTAAGCATATTTATAATACATTTATTAAGAATAAATGTCAAGCATATTTTTGTAGGTTGTCGCTAACAAGTGATAAGTTCACCCTCTGAAGCAACGAGGGAATCGTTCACCCCCCTCGGCTAAAAATGAACGCTGCCGGATAGCCGGCATAGTGAAAAGCGCCTTCGGGGTTGGACCTTAGTCCGCTTTTTCTTTCAGCACCGGTCAATGCCGGATTACCAGCGGAAGTATGAAAGAGAAACGGGGACGAAACCATCTGGAGACGGTGTTTGGGGTTACGGCACTGCCATCGGATACATGGATACGGGCACAGATGGACAAGATAGCGCCTGAAAAGTTCAGCGGAATATTCGATTCGACCCAGAGTATCGCGGACAGGGCTGGGCTGATAGCGGGATACCGGGTACTGGACGCTAAACTTGACCCATAAAATCGAACATTTCCCTATAGTTGTAGAGGGTATAGAATTTCTGTAGACCCAGCCAAATTGTTTTTACACCGGGCGGACCGTCGCTTGGGGCTCGTATGGGACCGCCCAGATTGCCTATATACTTCACCGCTTCCTCTATCGTGTATGCTTTCTCAGGCGCT